>NZ_JAFIDN010000011.1 GCF_017921895.1 Natronogracilivirga saccharolytica | reverse complement strand
TTTCAATGCCAAAGTGAAACTGTTTCGTGCCATTCAACGTGGTGTGACAGATACCGAATTCTTTCTGTTCCGCCTTTCCAAACTATATGCTTGATTCAACTTTCTCCCCAACAATTGCAATTGACCCATGATGCGCCCTGTATCCCTGCGTGGCCGGCTATGTTATTGTCCGGCGCATCATGTGCGTGAAAACCTGTTAACAGAATATTACTCCCACTATGTAATGTCAAATTAATCTTTAATTTTTTTTACTTCCAGCACTCCGGATATGATTTTCCTGAATAAAACCCTTATCATTGTACTAATTACTATTGCCTCTGCCTGCTGCCCCTAACCCCTTCCAGCGGTACCGATTTTTCGCCTTATGAAGTTTCTGTTTCTGATTCTGCTTTTCATCGTCAGCAGTATGACTGCTTCGGCCCGTCCGCTGTTTAATGAAATCATGCCGCTCAATAATTTCACCATTGCCGATGAGGACGGAGAGTATGAATCATGGGTTGAGCTCTACAATAACTCGGATGACCCGGTCCGGCTTAACGGCTACGGACTGTCCAACCGTCCGGATGACGCTTATCGCTGGGTGCTGCCTGATATTACCCTTGCACCTGATTCGTTTCTTCTTGTCTGGCTTTCGGGCAAAGACCGGCGTTCTCCCGACAACCCGCTTCACAGCAGCTTTGATGTTGAACCCGGACTCGATACACTGTTTTTAACTGCACCGGACGGCCATGCTGCAGATACACTGCCGGTACCCGACCTGCCTACCGATGTCTCATACGGCCGCTCTCCTGACGGCGCCGAGACTACCATTATCTTCAAGGAACCGACTCCGGGTGATCCCAATATCCCGGAAGGACGTGACACATTCGCCGGCACCCCTGAGTTCAGTGTCAAACCCGGGTTTTATGACCATTCTGTCCGGCTTGAACTGCTTCATGATGATCCGGATGCAACGATTTACTATACTACCGATGGCTCCGTACCCGACAGTTCTGCAAATATCTACTCCGGGCCGATCACACTTGATTACGCCGGCGGCAATGACAATCATTTTTCGGTAATACGGACCTCGCCGCCTGAGGGCTCCGACCATGGATATGACTGGATTCCGCCCGGCGCTCCGGTTGACAAGGGACACATCATCCGGGCGGTTGCCAAAAAACCGGATGCCTATCCTTCGGCTGTCGCTTCCGGTACCTGGTTTCCCGGAATGGATCAGAAAGACCTACCCGTACTATCTGTTTCCGCGCCGAAAGAGGCTTTTTTTGATAACGAATCGGGCATTTATGTTCCCGGCGCAAAATATGACAGTCTTGGTTTCGGGTCGGGCGTCTGGGGCATACCCAACGCCAACTATCATCAAAGAGGCAGAGAATGGGAGCGGGAGGCATCATTTGAGTGGTTCGAGGATAACAGGCAGCTGCTGCAGCAGGATATCGGCATTCGCATACACGGCGGCGGATCCCGGTCCCTTCCCCAAAAATCCCTTCGTCTTTATGCCAGAAGCGATTATGGCCAGTCACACCTGGAGCATCAGGTCTTTCCGGACCAGGCTTTCGGAGAATTCAAACGCCTCATACTCCGGAACTCCGGTCAGGACTTTTATCGCAGGGCTACCATGTTCCGGGACGCCTTCATGCAAGAACTGATTTCTGACCTGTACGTACAGACCCAGGCCTATCGTCCCACCGTTCTTTTTCTGAATGGTGAATACTGGGGCATTCACAACATCCGCGAACGTTACGACAAACACTTTTTTGAACGTGTGTACGGTGTTCCCGAGCAGCATCTCGACTACCTTGAAAACCGGTATGTTGAAAAAGAAGGGAGCAACACGCACTATCTTGAGATGCTCGATTATATCGAAGAGCACGATCTGGCCGATGACGAACATCTTGAGCATGTCTCAACGATGATGGACTTTGAAAACTTCATCGATTACAATATCCTGCAGCTGTTTTTCCGCAACAAAGACTGGCCCGGCAATAATAATGACTACTGGCGGTATAGCGGTCCCCCTGATACCGATATCCCCTATCATGACGGACGCTGGCGCTGGCTGGTTTATGACCTTGATTTCGGGTTCGGACTTCAGAGGGGGCACAGCGCAAGTGAAGAAGATATGCTTCAGTTTGTTCTGGAAACCGAGGAAACCGGCTATGCCAATGCTCCCTGGGCCACATTTCTGCTGCGTTCCCTCCTCGAAAACGAGCAGTTCAAAACCCGGTTTTTACGCAGGTTCAATGACCTGCTGATCACAACATTTCAATCCGGACATATGACGCAGCTTATCGATGAGATGGCAGAGGTCATTCGGCCGGAAATCGGCAGACATATAGAGCGCTGGTCCCATCCGCCGGACAAGCAAACCTGGGATGAACATGTGAACATCATGCGCTATTTCGCGGAAACAAGGCCGGAGTTCAAGATCGAACATCTGCAGCATCATTTTGACACCGGAGATCTTATCCCCGTGGTTGTCAATCTGGACCATGCTTCCGGCGGTGTGGTAACATTGAATTCCATTACGCTTCAACCTGATGAAAAGCAAGGCTCAGGAAGTGAAAGTCCGGAAACCTGGAGCGGGCGTTTTTTCGAAAACGTCCCTGTTGAGCTTGAAGCAAAACCCTCGGCCGGGTACCGTTTTTCACACTGGGAAATAAACGGCGACTCCATCATCCATGCCGGCCATTCCCTGACACCTGACGATAAGACCACCATCACACCGGTTTTCGAAAGGGATTACGAAGATTCCGGAAGCTTCCCCGAAGCATTTGTCCTAACCGATACTTCGGATTATTCTTTCTCCGGCTGGTCACCTGAGCGGGAGCCCGGGACATATCCATCCAACATGGCTTTTGTCTACATGGATGAGATTGAGCCCTCCCAAAACGCCCGCATTTCCGGATTTACTTCCGGGGCGTATGACCTGGACAGCCGGACGCGCATCACCGGTCTGGATGACAAAGGGTTCGCTTTCATAAATACCGACAACCTCGGGGGCAATCCGGGCTATCCGGGACGCCGTCTGGGCGGTGCATTGCTGGCCCTTAATACAGAGTCTGCGGAGAATATTACTGTCGAATGGACGGCAGGAACCATTACACCAAATTCCAGGGAATATGGTCTTCGCTTACAATATCGTATCGGCAACCTGGGGCCTTTTCAGGATGCAACCTTGCTTGGCGGACAACCGGTAACGTATATCAGAGAGGAAACACCGGGGCATCAGGAAACCATCGGACCGGTAATTCTGCCCGATCATCTTTCCGGTCAGCCGCACGTCGAGCTGTTATGGCGGTATTATCATACCGGTGTTCGTCATGACTCCCGCAGCGGGGCCCGGACAGAGCTCAACATCGCTTCCATAACGGTTTCATCCGGTTCCGGGACAGGAAATGATGAGTATGAAGACCCGCCGGATAAGCCGGATGCATTTGCGCTGAAGCAGAATTATCCCAATCCGTTCAACAATGAGACCAGAATACCTTTTGAGCTGGCCGAGGCATCACATGTTGTCATAACCCTGCACGATGTGGCCGGCAGGCGGGTTGCCACCATCGTCGATGAGTCGTTTGAAGCAGGCACACACGAGGTTGACTTCGTTTCCCGGTCGCTTGCAAGCGGAGTCTATCTTTATCGCATGCAGACATCCGGTTTTGAGGAAACCCTCAAAATGGTTGTGATACAATAGGATTAGCCTGCAGCAAGCATCACATTCTCTTTCCGCCCGAAAGCAGATAGAGCACCGCCATCCGGACCGCCAGGCCGTTGGTCACCTGATCCAGTATGATGGCACGGGGATGATCGGCCACTTCGCTTTCCAGCTCCACCCCGCGGTTCACCGGCCCGGGATGCATAATGGTGAAGTTGGGAAATTCGCGGAGATGGCGCTTTTTGATCCCGAACCGCTCGTGATACTCGCGCTGTGAGGGAAACAGGCCGCCCTCCTGACGCTCCAGCTGAATGCGCAGCGCCATGGCGACATCGCACCATTCCAGACAGGCTTCGAGGTCATAGGAGACCGACACGCCCAGCTCATCTACAAACAGCGGCATCATGGTACGCGGCCCGCAGACGGTAACCTCCGCTCCCAGTCGGGTCAGGCCGATGATATTGGAGCGGACAACCCGGCTGTGCATGATATCGCCGATAATGACCACTTTCAGCCCGTCGATCCGGCCGATCTTCCGCCGCATGGAGTACATGTCCAGCAGCGCCTGGGTAGGATGCTCGTGCGCTCCGTCACCGGCATTGAGAATCGCCGCATCTACGCAGCGGGACAGGAAATGGGCCGCTCCCGGACTCGGGTGCCGGGTGACCACCATGTCAATTTTCATCGATTCGATGTTGCGGATGGTATCTTTCAGCGACTCCCCCTTGCTAACGCTGGAAGAGCTGCTGGAAAAATTGACCACATCGGCGCCCATCCGCTTTTGCGCCATTTCGAAAGAGATTCGCGTCCGCGTGCTGTCTTCATAGAACAGATTGACAATGGTTTTGTCGCGGAGCGTCGGAATTTTGGGAATGGGACGGTTCAGAATTTCCAGGAATTTGTCGGTCTGATCCAGTATATGAAGCAGGTCTTCCGCAGAATAGTCTTTCAGGCCAAGCAGATGGCGATGCGGGAAAACATATGCTTCGTTGCTCTGGTTCGTCACGCTTCCGGCTCCTCCTTTTTACGGACGACAAATACCGCTTCCCTGCCGTCCTGTTCGTTGGTTTCTACACGGATTTCTTCGTTGAGATGGGTCGGGACGTAGATTCCGACATAATCGGCCGTCACCGGCAATTCACGATGCCCGCGATCCACCATGCAGCAGAAGCGGACGCTTGACGGCCGGCCGAAGCTCATAAGCGCATCCATTGCAGACCGGACCGTCCGTCCCGTATAAAGCACATCATCCACCAGGACCAGATCCCTGCCGAACAAATCGAACGGAATATCGGTGACCTGAACGGAGGGCATTTTCATCCGGGTGCGGAAATCGTCACGGTAAAAGGTGGTATCCAGGACGCCCATCGGCACGTCGACGGAAAAAAACTGCTTGATGTATCCGTTAATCCGCCGGGCAATATCCACGCCACGGGTCTGCATTCCGATGATGGCCAGCGATCCCGGGTCATCGAACGGCTCTACAAACTGGTGTGCCAGCCGCTGACAGGTGCGATCCAGATCTTCGCTGCTGAGTAAGAGTTGTGCCATGGGCAGCCCGGTTAACGTCCATTTCAATCCCGGATAAGTTACTACTCGACGGGCAGATTGACAACCGCACAGTAAAGAATGTACTGATGATGTGTCCAATCCAACATTATGATGAATCCGAACCGTCATTCCGTTTTTTCAAGCAGCACAAGCAACGCTATATCGTCACAAATTATTCTCTGAATGGCTGCGGCCGGACAGATGTTGCCATTCATATCCGCTCGAGGAACTTCCGCCGCTTTTAAGCGGTTTCAGCATGATTGCTACTAACCGGAGCGTGCACTTCCGGCAGATTTCACACTCACAACCAACCTATCATATCACAAACACTCCCGACACTATGAACAGCAAGATGGTCAGCATCGATTTCTGGAACACCCTTGTACATGCCGATTCCAATGGAGAAAAACGTCATGAAGCCCGCATGCAGGCCCTTCGCAGACTGGCAAGGGAATACGAAAAGGAACTGACCGATGAAGCCGTTCAGAATGCCCGGAGGGAGGTATCCAGTGCGTTTGATGCGGAATGGTTCGGCAACCAGCGAACCAAAACTACCCGCGAACTGGTGGAAAAAATGCTTGAAGTGCTGGCCATCCCCGCCCGGCCGGAAGAAATGGATGAACTTGCTGAGGCGTTCCGGGAATCTCTGTTCCTGGGTCCGCCCGCGCTGGCAGAAGGACTGAAACCGGCGCTCGCCAATCTGGCCATGTACTATGATCTGGCCATTATTTCCGATACCATGTACTCACCCGGCGCCACGATCAGGCGCTATCTGGAACAGCAGGATGTCCTTCACTATTTCAAAGTCTTTGCCTTCAGCGACGAGGTGGGCGTGAGCAAGCCGCACGAAAAAGCCTACCGGACGGTGCTGGACGCGCTGCAAGCCTCGCCTGAACACTCCTTTCACGTGGGGGACATGCAGCGGACCGATATAGCCGGTGCGAAATCGGTCGGAATGAAAGCGGTGCTTTACACGGGAATTTCCGATAAGGACAAACCGGAAAATTCGGCCGATTATGTATGCGAAACCTGGGAAGCCATCGCCGATATCCTGGTATCCGAAATCGCATGACAGATTGTGGCAAGTATCCGCAAACTTTGTAACTTAGACCCGATTATCAGTCAAGCGGGTTTCATCCGGCTGTCATGTCCAAAATCAAACTTTTATACACATGAAATGAACATGACCGGACTAACGCCGACTCACACAGGTTCATGATTAAACACGGTCATGGAATTACATCTGACCATATAAATCTAAAATTTTAAACAGATGAATATCCACGAATATCAGGCAAAGGAAATACTCAAATCCTATAACGTTGCTGTTCCGGAAGGCATCGCTGCCTTCAGCACCGAAGATGCCGTCAAGGCCGCCGAACAGCTTCAGGATAAAGGAGCCGGCCTTTTTGTGGTCAAGGCGCAGATCCATGCCGGCGGACGGGGAAAAGGGCGTACAAAATCATCAGGCGCCAAAGGTGTGATTCTCGCAAAATCTGTGGATGAAGTCAGGGAGGCGGCCGACTCCCTGCTTGGTGACACGCTTGTAACCCTGCAGACCGGTGAAGCCGGCAAAAAGGTGGAACGGCTTTATGTGACCGAAGGTGTCGAGATAAAGCAGGAATACTACGTCGGGGTTACGCTCGACCGGACGCGCAACCAGAATGTGATTATGGTTTCCACCGAGGGCGGTGTGGAAATCGAGAAAGTTGCTGAAGAAACTCCCGAAAAAATCGTCAAAGAGTGGGTTGAACCCGGACTGCCGCTCCAGGGCAATCAGGCAAGACATCTGGCCTTTGCACTGGGACTGTCGGGCGATCAGTTCAAACAGGCCGCGAAATTCATTATGGCGCTATACAAGGCGTTTGAAGCCACCGATGCTTCGATCATAGAAATCAATCCGCTTGCGCTTACCGGTGATGATGAGATTGTCGCACTTGATGCCAAAATCAACTTCGATGACAATGCGCTCTACCGCCAGCCGGATATTGCCAAACTGCGCGATGAATCGGAAGAGGATCCGCTGGAGCTCGAGGCCACCGCATCCGACCTGAATTATATCAAACTGGACGGAAATGTGGGATGCATGGTCAACGGGGCAGGTCTGGCCATGGCCACGATGGATATGATCAAGCTGGCCGGCGGCGAACCGGCCAATTTCCTGGATGTGGGCGGCGGTGCCAATGTGGATACCGTCCGGAACGGGTTCCGCATCATCCTGAAAGATCCGAATGTCGAGACCATTCTGATCAACATCTTTGGCGGCATCGTCCGCTGCGACCGTGTGGCCAACGGCATCATTGAAGCGGTCAAGGATGAGGAAATTGCCAAAAAGCTTGAGGATATACCGATCATCGTGCGGCTTCAGGGAACCAACGCCGAAGAGGGCAAGGCCATCATCGATAAAAGCGGACTCAACGTCATCTCGGCCGTGCTGCTTAAGGAAGCGGCGGAAGAAGTTACCAATGTCCTGAAAGCGGACTGACAAGTCTGATCCGGACAGTCCTGCGGCCACTGATCTTCGTATTCTAATCACGGGATCGCACTGCACCGGCGCGCAAAGAGCACCTTCTGCAATACGTCATTTCACGGTCGGAGAGCCCTGGGTTTCTTCCATCCGCTTCATCACTTTCCGGTAATAGGACTCGTAGTGGTCGATGACAAGTGACTGTTCAAACACTTCGGCGCGTTTCCGTGCATTCCGGGACAATTTTTGCTGCAGCTCGTCATCGCTCAGGATGGAAATGGCATAATCACCCATCGCGTCGGTATCGCCGAGATCGCAGAGATATCCCGTTTCCCCGTGGATGTTCAGCTCCGGAAGGCCGCCAATATTGGAACTGATTACCGGCACACTGCAGCTCATCGCCTCAAGCGCTGCGAGTCCGAACGTCTCTGATCCGGAGGGAATAAGAAACAGGTCGGCAATGGACAGAATGTCTTCTATTTTCTCCTGCTTGCCCAGGAACCGCACATGCTCGCAAATACCCAGTTCGCGGCAGCGGTTCTCCACTTTCTGCCGGTCCGGACCATCGCCAACCAGCAGCAGGTGAGCCTCTATTCCGCTTTTCAGCACTTTGTCGAACAGCTCAACGGTATCGCTGACACGTTTGACTTCTCTGAAATTACTGACATGCACCAGCACTTTTTCCCCGTTCGGGCACAGCGCTTTCTTGAAATGACTTTTTTCGGACCTTTTGAAGCGCTCCAGATCGATGAAATTGGGAATGACTTCGATCTCATTCTCAATGTCAAACCGGTTGCAGGTCTCATTCCTGAGGTACTCCGAAACAGCGGTCACCCCGTCGCTTTTGTTAATCGAAAAAGTCACCACCGGTGCGTAGCTCGGGTCGCTGCCTACAATGGTGATATCGGTGCCGTGGAGTGTGGTTATGACCGGTATGTGCTGCCCCGTCTCGCCGAGAATCTGCTTTGCAAGATAGGCTGACGTGGCGTGCGGGATGGCATAGTGCACATGCAGCAGATCCAGTTTGTGAAATTTGATGATGTCCACCAGGTGGCTTGCCAGTGCCAGGTCATACGGTGGATACTCAAACAGCGGATAGGCGGAAAACGACACCTCGTGAAACGAAATGCGTTCATGAAACTCATCGAGCCGCATCGGCCGTGCGTAACTGACAAAATGGACGTTGTGTCCGCGCTGCGCCAGTCCTTTGCCCAGTTCGGTGGCAACAACACCGCTTCCGCCATACGTTGGGTAAAGGACGATACCAATATTCATAACCTGCCAAAATGTGTTTGTGAAAGAAAGATTACAGAAGATACCAAATCATACGTTCTATTCCGGTATTGTCTCATCCAAACACCACATGTCATGTAAAAAATTCATCCCTTTCAACTAATTCCGGATATGCAAACGACGCCTTGTCCGTTTTCACATCAGACAGATATGTCTGGAAGTGTTGGGCGTAATCGTTGTATATTGTAAGGATAGACAACAGTCCGGATGGTTCGGTGTTTCCATCAGAGCAACGATGTGTTTAGAACAGCCGGATCATGCGGACTAAATTGAAAAGAAAAAGGTTTTACTATGGCAGGACATTCCAAATGGGCAAACATCAAGCACCGAAAAGCCGGAGTGGATGCGGCACGATCAAAAATCTTCAGCCGAATCATCCGTGAGCTGACCATCGCCGCAAGGGAAGGCGGCGGCGACCCGACCGGAAACCCGAGGCTCAGTCTTGCCATCGACAACGCCAAGTCCAACAACATGCCCAAGGACAACATCGAGCGGGCTATCAAGAAAGGTACCGGCGAATTGGGTGCCGGCGAAAGTTACGAAGATGTGATCTATGAAGGATACGGACCGGGCGGCGTTGCCTATGTCGTTGAAGCGGCAACGGACAACCAGAAGCGGACGGTTGGCGAAGTGCGGCACGCATTCACCCGTTTCGGGGGAAACCTGGGCACCAGCGGATCAGTATCCTACCTGTTCGACCAGAAAGGAATTATCTCCATCCCCGCAGGGAGTATCGACAAGGAGACCCTGATGCTCGAAGCGATCGATGCCGGAGCAGAAGACCTCAAGGACGATGATCCCGAAATGCTGGAAGTGTACACGCAGCGGGAAGATCTGTTTGCCGTTCGGGGACAGCTCGAGGAAAAAGGATATGCGATCCGCAATGCCGAACTTCAGTGGATTCCCCGTACCGAGGTCAAGGTCGAGCAGGATACCGCCCTGACCAATTTCAAGCTGATGAATTACCTCGAAGACAATGACGATGTCAGCAATGTATTCAATAACATGCAGATGGATGAGGAAACCATTGCCGTGGCCGAACAACTTTAGCCTGTATTTCAGGTATTGAAAAGCATTACCTGCTTACCCCATGAAATTTGCAGCAATTATTATTCCGGCTCTGCTTCTTTTTGCTTCGGTCAACAGCGACCGTGCCAGGGAGGCGAACCGCGCCTATGAGGCCGGCGACTACGAACGCGCGGAGCGGCTTTACCGGCAGGTTCTTGAGGACAATCCCGATGCACCGCAGATTCTGTTCAATCTGGGCAATGCACTGGCTCATCAGGGTGACGCAGAGGCATCCAAAGAAATATTCACCCGATATCGCGATCTGGTGAGTGATCCGACCGAGCTGTCTCATGCGGAATACAACATTGGCTACCTCTACGGAGAAACCGGTCAGACAGAAGAGGCTATCCGCCAATTCCGGAGGGCCCTCGAGCTGGATCCGGCCGACGAAGACGCCAAGTTCAATTTCGAAGTTTTAAAACGCAGGCAGCAGCAAACCCCGCCGGAAGATGAGGAGGACGATGATCAGGAGGAGGATCAGATGGAAGAAGCGCCTCAGGATGCCCAGCCTCCCCCCGGTGCCGATGCCGATGAGCAGGACCAGGACGACCCGCAGGACGCGGCCGGCCGTGAGGAAGATACGGATGCCGATGAGCAGCCAGTAGAACCGGAGCTGGAGATTACCGACGAAGAGCTGCGCCATGCCGAGGACATCATGAATGCGCTCGAACAAATCGAAAAAGACCTTATCCAGGATTTCAAAAAACGGCAGCACGAGCCGGTTGACCCTCATGTCAAAGACTGGTAACCCTTGAAAACAGGAAACCAACGACACCGCTAATATTGAACCGAACATCTGACCAAAGACAAAAACCTGCCCGGCAGTATAAGCTTCAGTATATTCCTGCAGCTTAAAAGTGAAACATAACATCATGCATCGACCTGCCTCCATCTGCAATTTTTCTCTGCTTTTCCTCAGCGGCATTCTGCTGTGCATTGCTGTTGTGCTTGCAGGCGCCAATGAGGCTCATGCCCGCGACATCACGGTTTCGGCATCGTTATCGTCCCGGTCGATGGAGGTCGGCGACCAGATTACCCTTGATGTTGAGATTCAAAGCCCCGAGCCGCGGAGTGTTTCGCGTCCGGAGCTTCCCGAACTCGACGGATTGCGCTATGTCTCCACTGTGCCGAAAACCAGCACCAATTATTCCATGATCGGCGGCACGGCAACAATGGTGTACAAATACTCCTATACCGTCCAGGCTGCCGAAAGCGGTTCGTTTCAAATTCCGGCAATTTATGTTGAAGTGGACGGACGGGAATATTCCTCCAGGCCTTTTACCGTCAGCGTACAGGGAACCGGAGAACGTCCGGCTCAGCAAACCACACCCTCGCGCGCAGAACGAAGGCCGGTATTCCTCGAACTTGAGCTGAGTGAGGAACAGCCGGTACGCGGACAGCAGATAGTTGCCGACATTGTGCTTTATTTCCGGAACTCCGTTGAAATCACGTCGTTTCAGGTAGCCCGGAGCTGGCAGACCGAAGGATTCTGGCGGGAAGACCTTAGCCAAAGCGAGCTGCGCAGGCCTGAAACGGTGGTTCTGGACGGAAGCCAGTACCGCAGGGCCGTTGTGTCCAGATACGCCCTGTTCCCTACCCGAAGCGGTGAACTGAACATCCCGTCATATGGCATCGATGCCAGGGTCCGCATTCTCGGGCGGTTCCGCGACGAATACAGCACATTTTTTGACGGAAGCGGCCGGCAGCGGAGTGTAAATCTGGAGACCGAGCCCCGGACCCTCTCCGTCAGCACTCCGCCCATTCCTCCATCCGACGGTCAGCTCATCAGCGCACTGGGGCGGTTTTCCATCGACCGGACGCTCAGCAGCGAGCGCGTCAAACTGGGTGAGTCCGTTGAGGTGATCACCGAAATCGAGGGAACCGGCAACCTGGGGCTGATTACGCGTCCCCGCTACAGCTATCCGGGGGTTTTTGACACCCATCGCCCGCGTGAAGTCATCGACCGTGACAAAAATGCGCCGGAGATGACGGGAACCAAACAGTACCGCGATGTGCTCATTGCCCGGCGGACCGGCACGTTCACCATCCCGGAAACCACCATTCAGGTCTACAACGATGCCCGCAGGCGGTATGAGCCGCATGTACTCCCCGAACTTGTTGTAGAGGTGGTCAGGGATCCCAACGCACGCGTTTCCATAGCGCGAAGCGATGATTTCAGGCTGACCCCGATCCGCGGTTCGGTGACCTGGTCGGACGGGACGCACCGCCCGTTCTACCAGCTCTGGTGGTTCTGGTTTGCCCTGGCCATTCCTCTGGGGTTATTTTTCTACGGATTCCGTGCCTGGAAGTATCAAAGCCGGTTATCAACAGACGAAACCTTTTCACGTCAGGAGCGTGCTTTTGAACGTGCGATGGACCATCTGGAATCAGCCGAGTCACTGGCCGACACAAAAGAGGTCTACTCCCTGATTGACAATGCCCTGTACGGTTACATCGCAGACCGGCTGGGGTTGCCTTCGGCCGGATTGTCGGAAGATCAGCTTGTGGCCGCCCTGCAGAAGCGAAATGTTGAAGGTCCGCTGCTCCGGAAAGTCAGCAGTCTGCTGAAAAAATGTGCAACTGTCCGGTACCTTCCCGAGCCTTCCGCAATGGATATGGTTTCCGATCTTGCAGAGGCCCGCAACATCATCAGGCAACTGGATCCGCAGCTATGAATGAGTCCTCATTAACCAAAGGGATCCGGCAGCCTGCTGCACCCCGGGCGGGGACAGTCATCATCGCAGCCTTCCTTATATGGATGACGGTCCTGCCGGCACTTGAAGTGGCAAACGCCTCGGAAGTCCGGCCGCAAATGCTGTTCAACCGCGGCAACTACCTGATGGAACAGCAGGAATATTCACGGGCACTGGAACATTTCCGGGAAATTGAAGAACACGGTTATGAATCCGGCCCGCTTTTTTACAACATGGGGATCAGCTATATATACCTTGATTCCCTCGGAAAAGCAGCCTGGTACTTTCAAAAGAGCACGAATTACCGAGTGACCTCCGATCCCGCCGGGGAAGGACTCTCTTTTATAGAGCAAACCAACCGCAGTCGTGGTTTTCATATCCCGCAGCTCACATGGTACGCTTTCATCGACTGGATGCTGTTCGAAATGAATCATTTCAGCTGGATTGTGATGGGGCTGTTGCTGCTCAATGCCGGTGTACTGCTCTTGCTGGCCGGATGGATTTTTTATCCCGACCGGCGGCTGGTTTTCGGCGGGGGAGCGGCGGGCTCAGCCGGCTTGATTTTGCTGCTGCTGAGCATTACCATCTATATCGTCGCCCAGGGGTATCGCCAGGCGGTTGTCATGGAAACCCGCACACCGCTGCAGCCCGAACCGACCGCCCTCACCCTGGCCGGATCAGAACCGGAAGCATACGACGGTGATTTGGCTTATGAGGCATATACTGTTACATTGGATGTGAGAAAAAGCAGACAGCATGACGACTGGGTGCATGTCCGGCTGCGCAACGGCGCACGGGGCTGGGTTCCGGACACCGCCGTCTGCGAGTTATGACCTTTACATTAAAACCATTTACCAAACTTTTTTACCATGAGTACACCTTTGGATTATCTGAACGAACATCAGGAAACCTTCAAGGAAGAGCTGTTCAAGCTGCTGCGTATCCCGAGCATCAGTGCCGATCCCGCGCATAAGGAAGATGTACACAGCGCCGCAAAATATGTGGCCGGACAGCTGGAGCGAATCGGCCTCAACAATGTGAGCATTGAAGAGACGGACGGACACCCGATCGTGCTGGCCGAACATCTCGAAGCGGGTCCGGACAAGCCAACGGTACTCATTTATGGTCATTACGATGTCCAGCCGCCGGATCCGCTGGATGAATGGAAAACACCCCCGTTCGAGCCTACCGTGCGGGATGGCAAAATCTATGCACGCGGCGCCAGTGACGACAAAGGCCAGTCGTTTGCCCATATCAAGGCCATTGAATCGTTTCTTAAAACCGGCACCGAACTTCCCGTCAACGTAAAATTTATCATCGAAGGCGAGGAGGAGATCGGTTCGCCGAGTCTGGTACCTTTTCTGGCAGCTAATAAAGAGCGGCTTGCCTGTGACATGGTTCTGGTCTCCGATACCGCCATGTTCGCCAAGGACACCCCGTCTATCACCTACGGCCTGCGCGGTCTGATGTATCTCGAAGTCACGGTAACCGGCCCCAACCGGGATCTCCATTCCGGAGTTTACGGCGGCGGCGTTCAGAATCCGGTCAATGCACTGTGCGAAATGATCGCAAAACTCAAGGATGAAAACGGCGTGGTTCAGATACCCGGTTTTTATGACAATGTCCGGCCTCTGACCGAAAAAGAGCGCGAAGCCTATGCACAGCTTCCGTTCGATCAGGAAGCCTACAACAAAGAGCTGGACATTGATGAAGCGTTCGGAGAGAAGGGTTATTCGACACTCGAGCGGGTCAGCGGACGCCCCTCACTGGATGTGAACGGCATCTGGGGCGGTTATCAGGGCGAAGGCGCCAAGACCGTCCTGCCCGGCAAAGCAGGAGCAAAAATCAGCACCCGGCTTGTGCCCGATCAGGAACCAAAGGAAATCTTCCATCTGATCGATGCCTATATGCAGGAAATCAAGCCTCCCGGTGTGCGTATTGACGTGCGCGAACACCACGGCGGCCACCCCGTCCTGGTGGATCTCGATTTCTACGGTCTGAAAGCCGCTGCGGCAGCTTTTGAAGATGTTTACGGCAAGCAGGCGCTGTTCAGCCGCGAGGGCGGATCCATCCCCATTGTGGCTGATTTTGCCAAAACGCTGAATGCCACGACCATTCTGATGGGACTGGGACTCAATTCCGACTCCATCCATTCACCCAATGAGCATTTCCATCTCAAGGATTTCGAGCGCGGCATGAAGACATCCGCCCGGTTTTTTGAGCTGCTTGGGGATTATGTGGAGTAATCCGGCGGCTGTGGCAGTGTTTCAGCCGGTCAGAGCGTCTCTTCTTCCGGCTTGTACCAGAAGCCGGCCACAGATTCGTTCGTTACCTTAACGGGATTGTTTTTGCCATCCAGCAGGACCACGCGCGGTTTGTGGTCTTTGGCCTCCTCCTGACTCATGCGGGCATAGGAAATAACGATGATGCGGTCACCCACGGTCGTCAATCTGGCGGCCGGGCCGTTCATGCAGACCTCCCTTTCGCCCCGCTTGCCGGGAATAGTGTAGGTATCCAGGCGCGAACCGTTGTTGACATTGACCACCTGTACCTTTTCGTAGGTATAGATGCCCGCGACCTCCATCAGTTCCGGGTCGATGGTGATGCTGCCCTCATAATACAGGTCGGCCTGCGTGACGGTCAGCGGGTGAAGTTTCGACTTGAACATTTCAAGCATCATGATCTCATTCTTTCCTTGTATTCAGTAATACGTTGTCAATGAGCCGTGTGTTGCCCAGCCATGCTGCTGCAGCGATGACATAGAGCCGGCCCGGCACAATAACGTCGACCGGCTGCAAATCTGGTGTTCCGACAATGGAAAAATAATCAAGTTTGAAACCATTTTCAGCAAATCGCTGCTTTTCCCCGCTGAGCAGCGTTCCGGGCACAGGAATTTCGCCGGAATCCGCATCCTGTTTCAGGATTTGCTCCCTGAGCGTATCAGAAACCCGCTTCAGTGAAGCAAACAGCATGGGCGCCTTCCGGCGCTGATCCGGCGACAGGTAGACATTGCGGCTGCTTTTTGCCAGTCCGTCGGATTCCCGGCGGGTCGGACCCATCAGAATTTCCACCGGGTGTTCGAATTCTTCGGCCATCTGACGGATGATAAACCACTGCTGGATGTCTTTCTGTCCGAAAACGGCTACATCCGGCCGGACGATATTGAACAGTTTGTTGACTACCTGCAGAACCCCTTCAAAATGTCCGGGGCGACTGGCGCCGCACAGGTGCCGGTTCATTCCGGATATCCGGACCGACAGATAGTGAGGCCGCTCCTCGTCATCCGAGCCGTACATCTCATTCCGGTCAGGAGCAAAAACGAGCGACACACCTTCGCTTCTGCACTTTTCCATATCGGTTTCCAGCGTGCGGGGATAGCGTTCATAGTCCTCGCCGGGTGCAAATTGTGTCGGGTTGACGAAAACGGATACAACCACATGTGCAGCATGTTCTTTTGCCTGGCGGATCAGCGAGAGGTGGCCGTCGTGCAATGCCCCCATCGTGGGTACCAGAGCCACACGCTCACCCTGCCTGTGCCATTCCGATACCATTTGCCGGACTTCATTTTTTTTATGCGCTAGTTTCAATGGTTGTGATCCGGATGTCCGAACGTCCGCTGCCGCACGTTTCAGATTGACCGGTTTTCGTCGAAATTTTCAAGAAGTTGTTTGACTTTCTGGACAAAGGCACCGCCCATTGCGCCGTCGATGATCCGGTGATCGTAGCTCATGCTGAGATAGACCATGTGGCGGATGGCGATGGTATCGGTTCCTTCCACCTCCATGACCACCGGCCGCTTCTGGATGATTCCGGTGCCGAAAATGGCGACTTGCGGCTGGTTGATAATGGGTGTGCCCATCAGATTGCCCACACTGCCGTAGTTGGTCAGCGTGAAGGTTCCTCCGGTGAGGTCGTCGGGTGAGAGCTGCTTGTTGCGCGCTTTAAGGGCCAGTTCGTGTGTCGCCCTTGCAAGTCCCTGGACGTTTTTCTCTCCGGCATTTTTGATGACCGGCACCACGAGTCCGCCTGTGCCGGATTCCCCGAGTGCAACGGCAATGCCGTAGTTGATGTCGCGCTTGAGAAGGATATGGTCGCCATCCACCGAGCTGTTAAGCAGCGGATACTCCCTAAGCGCCTGAATGGTGGCTTCCACGAAAAACGGAGTAAATGTCAGCTTGAAGCCGTTTTCCTTGTAAAATCTGTCCTTGTTCTTTTCCCGGAACTGAACCAGCCGGGTGACATCCGCCTCGCCAAAGGTGGTCACATGCGCCGCAGTCTGCTTGGAACGCACCATGTGCTCGGATATGACCTTGCGCATGCGATCCATTTTGATGATCTCGACATTTTCCTGCGGACGTCCGGCAGATATTTCGCCGGCATCGATTGCCGCCTTATCCTGTTTCTTGTCGCCTGGTTTGCGCAGGCCGGAATCCTGCTTCGCTTCGGCACCGGCTGCCTGTTTCTTTCCGGCGGCTTTGCGGCCCGATTTCACATAATCCAGCACATCCTGTTTGGTTACCCGGCCCCGGGTGCCGCTTCCGTCAATGGATTCCAGTTCTTCCTGCGAAAGTCCCTCCTCCGTTGCGATGGCACGGACCAGCGGGGAGTAGAATCGCCCGTCGGCGCCTTTACGCTGCGGCGGGGTTTCCATATCCGCTGTTTCGGCTTCCGGAGCCTTGCCGTTATCGGTTCCGGATCCGGAGGACTCTTCCCTTTCCGCGCCCTCCGGGGTCACGTCCTGCACTTGCTCTTCATCTCCGGCATCAACCGTTTTTTTTCCGGTCGATCCATCCTCAGATTCGCCGGACTCTTCCCCGGCTTCCGGCCCTGAACCGGCTTCATCAGCCGCATTCTCATCAGCACGCTGCTCTTCTTCTCCGGCTTCAGCCTGATCATCTCCGGAATCATCAGCATCCGGTGAGGTATCCGCATCGCCACCGCCTTCCATAGCCTTTTTGGCAGCATCAGCATCGGTTTCGATGACGGCAATCGGTTCACCGACTTCCACGGTCTCGCCCTCTTCAACAAGAATTTCAACCAGCGTGCCGCTTTCCGGGGACGGTACTTCGGAATCGACTTTGTCAGTACCTATTTCAAGCAGTGATTCATCCTGCTGAACGGTATCGCCGATGCTCTTGAGCCATTCGACTACCGTTCCTTCCATGATCGACTCGCCCATCTTGGGCATGGTTACTTCAATTCGTGCCATCGTTTATTCCGGAGATTATGGGATATTGTTTGCTTGTAAAAAGTTCATCACTATAAACACGCGTAAGCCAAAGAAGGTTTAAGTTATTTAAAATCGTAACGATTTGCATCATCCGGATTTATGAAACAGAGCTTCCAGACTTCGGACGATGTCCTGCCAGATATCTTCCGGGTGTTCGATGCCGACAGAGAGCCGGATCAGGTTTTCCGGTGTGGGGCTTTCGGCATATTCACTCGTCTTGCGGTGCTCCCACGTGGACTCCACTCCGCCGAGGCTGGTGGCCGGGATGATCAGTCCGGCAGCATTCACCACGCGCAGGGCCGCGGCCATATCGCCCCTGACCTGAAACGAGATCATGGATCCGGGCATATCCATCTGGCGGGATGCAATTTCCTGCCCCTCATGATCCTGCAGCCCCGGATAGTAAACTTTTTCCACCGCATGGTGTCCCCTTAGGCGGCCGGCTATGAGCTGGGCATTGGCACACTGGGTTTTGATGCGGGCATAGAGCGTTTTAAGGCTTCGCAGCAGCAGCCAGCAGTCAAACGGCGACGGTACAGAACCTGCCTGGGCCTGGAATTTCCGCAGTTCAGCCGAAATTTCGGTGTGATTCCCGGAATTTCCGACAACCAGCGCCCCGCCAAGCGCATCACTGTGTCCGCCGATAAACTTGGTCGTGGAGTACAGCACGATATCCACCCCCTGCTCAACCGGCCGCTGAATAACCGGTGTCGACCAGGTGTTGTCAAGCACCGAAATACAGTTGTTTTCCTTCGCCAGCGCCGTCAGCCCGGCAATATCGCTGATTTTCAGCATCGGGTTGGATGGTGTCTCAAGCCAGATCATGCGCGTACGCTCTGTGGCCGCCTCGCGAACCTTTTCCACGCTGGTCATATCCACGAAATCGAACGTCAGTCCCCACCGGGCGTACTGGTCACGGATGAGGTTGCGCACGCCGTGGTACAGGTCATCGGGCAGCAGGACGTGGTCACCGGGGGCGAGGATGTGAAAGGCGGCCTGCACCGCTGCCATCCCCGATGCAAATGTCACGGCATCACTGCCGCCTTCGATGCCGGCGAGGGTCTTCTCAAGCTGGGCGCGGTTGGGATTGTCCAGGCGCGTGTAACTCCAGGAGTCTGCAGAAAGTCCGCCCGATGGATGGCGGAAAATGGTGGATGGTTCCCAGGATGGAACAACCGGCTCCCCCGCAGATTCGGGGTGCCATCCGTCATGAAGTACTCTGGTTTCACGGTGCCAGGACGATTCCGGACTGTTGTGATGCTGTGTTTTTTTCTGATCCATAAACTCCGTTTCTTATATCTTCCCTATGAAAACCCGGGGGCAGACCTGATCGTTTACCCTGAAATGCAGGCAATCTCAGCAGTTTGCCGCCTGCCGGGTCAATGGCATAAAATAGGGATATCCGTTTGCTTTTTTGAACGGTTGATTGTTTTTTTGACTGAACCTGAAAGTCAATACGCTCATGCTAAACTATATTTGGTCCGGGCTGATCATCATCAGCCTGGTTTTCGCGGTGACCCAGGACATTACCGACCTGGTTCAGGACACCTACCGAAACGGTGAAGTCCACGATATTGAAGTCATTTTTCCTGAAAATGGTGACAGGGACAAAAGACAGAACGTCCGGTTTATCATTTCCGGCTACGATGAGAAATTTGAAGCGGTCTGGCGGCCGGTAGACGGTCATTACGAAATGGTCATTACCGTCGATGACGATATGCCGGAACACTGGCGCGATGTTGCCGAACATCAGGAAGCCGCCGATGAAACCGAGCTGTTGGCGGAGGTGGAGCGCTTCGATGAACAGACCGGTGCGGCCGGAATCATCCTTCCGGAAGTCCGGTACGTAAAACTGCGCGCCATTACCAACGCCGCCTTTGAAATGGCTGAGTTTGCGGTGACGCTGGCCATCGGGCTGATCGGCATCATGGCGATGTGGCTGGGCCTGATGAAGATCGCTGAAAAGAGCGGAATGGTATACATGATCGTCGTCGTGGTGCAGCCGTTTCTCCGCTTTCTGTTTCCCAACGTGCCGAAAAACCATCCCGCCCACGGTATCATCAGTCTGAATATGGCTGCCAACATGCTGGGCCTCGGAAATGCGGCCACCCCTCTGGGCATCAAGGCGATGGAGGAGCTTCAGAAGCTGAATCCGGCAAAGGACAAAGCCAGCAACGCCCAGTGCATGCTTCTGACGGTGAATACGGCAAGCGTACAGCTGCTACCGCCCGCCACACTGGTCGCCCTGATCGGAACCGGCGTCAATGAGCTGGTCATCAGCATGGCGCTTGCCACCCTGGTATCGCTGATCGTGGGTGTTACGGCCGCAAAAATTTACGAGCGGTTCCACCCCGAAGAAGCGCATACAGAGAATATTCCCGACGAACAAAAGAGTGAGGCCTGATCCATGCAAACCATAGCTGCATTTGTACTCCCCCTGATTATTGTAACGATCCCGCTCTATGGCCTCATCAAAAAGGTGCATGTGTATGAGGTTTTTGTCGAGGGTGCCAAAGAAGGGTTCCAGATCGGCGTGCGGATTATCCCCTACCTTGTGGCCATTCTGTTTGCCATCGGGATGTTCCGGGAAAGCGGAGCGATGGATTTCTTCATGGCCGCTCTGGGTCCGGTGCTCGCGCTGGTCGGTTTTCCTGTGGAGATTCTGCCCATGGCGGTATTCCGCCCGCTGACCGGCAGCGGCTCGGTCGGCGTTCTGGCTGATATGGTGGCCCAGTACGGAGAGGATTCGATCTTTGTCAAGATGGCCGCCACGATGTTCGGGTCAACCGAGACCACGTTTTACGTGCTGGCCGTCTACTTCGGAGCCGTCGGCATCCGCCGGGTAAAATATGCCGTTCAGACCGGGCTCATTGCCGATCTGGCCGGCATCATCGCTTCGGTTGTGATCGTGTATCTGCTGTTCGGATAAGTCATGCGGTTTTCCGGCAGATGCCGGGAGCCGGTTGGTTGGTTAGCCGGATAGCATGACAGCTTATTATCCGGATGGCTGGATGGGCGGAAAATATTATGACTTATTGAATGTATTGATGTACGGAGCGATATCCGGAGGTTACTGCCCGTAGGACAGGCCGTGTCCGACCGGATAACCGGAGCCGACTTCAACAGGCAGTGTCCCGCCGGGCTCAGCACCGAAAACAGCGTTTACCGCAGCCTCCCATACCACCGGTGTCGGTGTGGCATCGGGCCAGCGGTCCAGGGCGTAACTGGCAATATATGCCGGGACATCCGGGAAGGACAGGATGTCATAGGGCAGTCCCAAAGCAACAACCGCCAGAGGCTTGCCTGTCTCCTGCAGCGCTTCGACCAGTTTTTCCTGCCCTTCAGGAAGCTCGCCCGCAGAATAGGTAAAAATCAGAATCCGGTCGGCATCCGCGGCTTTTTCCACGGCATCCCGGATCGCCCGGTCATCCGGATCATTGTCTGTCGGACCATCACCGTAATTCCAGGTGATGACATCATCGGCGGCCGCTCCGGAAACAAGTTCCGCCAGCTCATCGGTATAAGCCACGCCGGCCACCAGAGTAGTCGCCTCGCGGTCGCCGTCAAACGGCAGGATGTCTTCATTGCGAAGCAGCGTAATCGATTCTTCGGCTATCCTCTGCGCCGTTTCGAGATGACCGGAATAGCGGGTCACATCGTTGGCGAGCATCGGCTCGGGCGGGGTGAAATTGTCGATCAGATTGTATTTTTTCTTGATGCGAAGGATGCGCGCTACGGATGCATCCAGCCGCTCCGGTGTGATATCGCCGTCCCGGTAGGCCTGGTAGAGCGCCTCAAAGGTCTCGACCTGCTCTTCCGGCGATCCGGTGGCCATGATGATATCGGCTCCGGCCTGAACGGCCATAACAGCAGCCTCTCCGGCTCCCCAGTGCTCATCAATGGCATCCATGCTCATGGCGTCGGTTACCACGATGCCCTCAAATCCCATTTCATCGCGAAGCAGTCCGGTCAGCACTCTTTCGGACAGCGTTGCGGGCACATCGGGATCCAGAGCCTCAATGATGACATGCGCAGTCATGATCGCATCCGCGCCGGCATCAAATGCTTCCTGAAACGGTGGCAAATGGATTTCGCGGAGGGTCTGCTCATCGTAAGTGACCGTAGAAAGATCGTAATGCGAATCAAATTCGGTATCTCCGTGCCCGGGGAAGTGCTTGGGTGTGGCGATGACTCCGTGTTCCTGGCTTCCTTTGACCATGGCCCGTGTCATCTCGCTGATCAGCGGCAGACTCTCCCCGAATGAACGCACACCGATCACCGGATTGCGCGGATTGACATTCACATCGACAACGGGGGAATAGCTCCAGTTAAAGCCGGTGGCAATGCCTTCGACGGCGGTGATCCGGCCCTGTTCATAGGCATTATCGGGATTTCCGGTGGCGGCTACTCCCATTTGCCGGGGAAAAACAGTTGCCTCATCGGGGATTCGCTGGGCAACGCCATATTCCAGATCTGCGGATATGAACAGCGGAATGCCCGGTTCGTTTTCGACGGCCCAGTCCTGAAGCTGCCGGTTGAACGCTGCCATCGTTTCGGCGCGGCCCCAGTTGTAGACGATCACCGATCCGGCGTGATAATCCTGCACCATGCGGCGCATGTGATCCAGCTGCTCATCGGACGGGGGGTCGTAGGCGTCGCCGGTATCGGACATCCCTTCGTCCCAGATGGTTGTAGCCATTACAAGTTGTCCGATCTTCTGTCTGTCGGTCATTTCTCCCATTATTTCGGCAATTCTCGGGTCTGCGGTTTGATCCGCGGTGTCGCGGCGGTCATCCGACGGACCGCATCCCTTCATGGCAATCATGGCTGTGATCATGAACACAAATATCGTTTTACTGTACATTTTTCTAATATTAGCTGGTTATTCCGAATGGATTGGAGCAATCCCCGATTATTTTCCCTGCACTGTTCCCTGCATGTATTACACTCAAGTATAAATACCTTTCGGGGATATAGTCCACCGGATTTTTGAGTGGCTGACAACTTTTCAGGATGCGGCGCTTCGGATGGCCCGTATCCGCTGCAGCACGGGGGGATGAGAGTAGTTCAGGAAAACATGAAACGGATGGGGTGTCAGGTTGGACAGGTTGTCGGCCGACAGTTTTTTCAGTACCGACACCATGCTTTCCGGATCTCCGGTTGTCTCGGCGGCAAAGCGGTCGGCTTCGAATTCATGCTTTCGCGAGAACATTTGCATGATGACCGACAGTACCATTTCGATGGGCGAGTAGAGCAGGCCGAAGAAAAGCAGTCCGGCATAGACAGAAATATCCTGCATGAAGAAAGCCTCGTGAAGACCGGGCACCTGAATAAACAGCGAAAGCAGATACAGCATCACACCGGTTTGCAAGAACCCGGTTATCATATTCTGAGGGATGTGCTTTTTTTTGTAATGTCCTACCTCATGCGCCAGCACGGCGACCAGCTCCGGCACGGTGTGGTTCTCGATCAGCGTATCAAACAGCGCAATCCGTTTGTTTTTCCCGAAACCGGTGAAAAACGCGTTGGATTTGCTGGACCGGCGGGATCCGTCGATTTTGTAGATACCCTGCAGCGGAAACGAGACTTTCCGGGCATAGTCCAGGATGGCCTGTTTCAGCTCGCCGTCTTCAAGCGGGGTGAATTTGTTGAAGATCGGCATGATCCAGGTGGGCGCAATGAACTGAACGACCAGGGAGTAGACAATGATGACAATCCAGGCGTAAAGCCAGGCTATGGCGCCGAGGTATTCGAATATGGCGATGATGCCCGCCAGCAGCGGTGCGCCCAGCAGCAGTGTCAGACCGAGCCCCTTGATCCGGTCGGTCACAAATGTGGACGGTGTGGTCTTGTTGAACCCGAACCGCTCTTCTATGACAAACGTGGAGTATATCGAAAAGGGGATGGAGATCACGTACTGGGCGGCAAACAGAATCCCCATGAACATAAGTCCGGTCACTATTGTGCCATATCCGGCTTCCCGGACAAACTGGTCCACCCAGTTGAATCCGCCGGCAAACCAGAATATCAGCAGCACCGCCAGGCTGAAGGTGGAAGTGATGAGCCCGAACCGTGTCCGGACCCTGGTGTACTCCTGCGATTTGCGGTACTTCTCCTCGTCAAAGACATCCTTGAATTCTTCGGGCAGCTGTTTGTCCAGAGCCCGGAGATTAAGGAGATCGGAGATCAGATTGATCGCATAGTTGACCAGCAGCGCCAGCAATATGATGACAGCATAGATGTTCATGACCGGATTTTGCCTCCCCCGTTATTCACCGCCAAATATTCCCTTGATTTTCGACCATACGCCGCGCTTTTTGCTCACCGACTTATTTACCTTTGCCATGTCGGGTGATGTGATGTTGTCAAAAAGCTCCTTGCGTTCGGCCTCTTTTCCGGTTGGTTTCTTTCGTCCGCGCGCCCCGGCTTTATGTCCGGCCGGCTTGCGTCCGCGGGGCGGGCCCTTCCGCTGCCTGCCGCCTTTCCGGCCGCCGTCATCAGAGGAAGGCTTACCTTTGCGGGGCTGTTGTTTACTGCGGCCCTGCTGCTTTTTGCGGCCCTGCTGCTGACCGGATCCGGTGTCGCTGTCTTCTTTTTGCTGCTTTTTCTGATCCTGTCCGGCGGCTTGCTGCTGACCGGCTTGTTCCTGTTGTTGCTCTTGCTGCGGCTTCTTGCCTTTGCGCCGGTTTCCACCCGGCCTCCTTCGTCCACGGCGGCGCTTCGGTCTTTCGGACTGCTGCTCTTGCTTCTGATCCTGTCCGGATTCATCGGCAGCAGCTTTGGCCTCTTCGGAACCGGAGTCTTTTTCTTCCTTCTGCGGCTTCTTGCGACCGTTCTGACCCGGCTTGCCTTTTCTGCCTTTTTGTTCCTGACCGGAATCACCGGATTTGCGGCCGGGCTTTCCGCCATGCAGATCCGGAACCTGCAGCTTTTTGATCTCGGAATCCATCTCACGGATGATATTTTCCATGTAGCGGCGATCCTGTCCGGACACCAGTGTAATGGCATCACCGGTTGCTTCGGCGCGGGCCGTGCGTCCGATACGGTGCACATAGTCCTCAACATCGTGGGGGACACTGAAGTTGATGATGTGGGATATACCTTCGACGTCGATGCCGCGGGCCATGACATCGGTGGCGACAATGACCCGGTACTCGCCTTTGCGGAAACTTTCCAGGGCGGCTTCGCGCTCAGCCTGGGAACGGTCTCCGTGAATACTGGTGACGCTGGCACCTTTTTTCTTCAGCTCGCGGGAAAGCTTGTCCACGGCGCGCTTGGTCGACATGAAAATGATGGCTGACGGCCATTTTTCATTTTCGTACAAGTTCAGCACCAGCGGCAGCTTATCGCGCTCTTCCACATAGTACATCCCCTGGGTGACCCCTTCTGCGGCCCTGTTATCCGGAGCCATATTCACCCTTTCGGGATTATTCATCATCTTTCTTGCCAGCTGGATGATTTTCTGCGGAAGTGTGGCCGAGAACAGCAAGGTCTGTCGTTTCTTCGGGAGTTTGCTTACGATCTGCGTGATATCAGGGATGAACCCCATGTCCAGCATCCTGTCTGCTTCGTCAAGGATCAGAAAGTCGAGGTTGCTGAAGTCGATGTCATGGATCTTGATATGGTCGAGCAGCCGGCCCGGTGTGGCAACAATGATGTTGGTTCCCCGGTTGAGGGCTTTTTCCTGGCGTCCCCAGTCGTCTCCGCCATACACTTTGGCAGTGGACAGTCCGGTATGGTAACCGATGGCAAAAAAGGCTTCATCCACCTGTCCGGCCAGTTCTCGTGTCGGTGTAATGATCAGGGCACGGATGCCCTCCTTCTTCTCTTTCTTTTTTTCGGAGAGTTTTTCAAGTACGGGGATCGCAAATGCAGCTGTTTTTCCGGTGCCTGTCTGCGCCGAGGCCAGCACATCGCGGCCTTCCATAATCAATGGTATGCATGATTCCTGAATAGGGGTGGGTTTTTCAAAACCCATATCCCTTAAACCGTTTAATACCTCTTCGTGGAGGTTGAATTTTTCAAATGACAAAATATCTGATTTCTTATTGGAATAAAGGCTTATTTCTATATGAATAAGCGGTTATTAGTAGTTTTTCACTAATCTTGCAATATAAGAAATTTACCGGTGAAAGTTAAGTGTACCTGTCAGAAGGCGGGCGGGTGATTTCCGGTGAGACGCTCATGGAATACCCCTTGCGGTAAAGCACAGCTACCGTCATAGCCAGCATAAGCAGGACGCCGAACAGGCCCAGCAAGCCACCCTCCGGCCCGAAGCGCCCGCCCGTCCAGAGTTCCGGCCCCATCATATCAAACTGAAGTACCGACTGCCGGAAAGGGATGCCGCTGACGGGAAGTCCGTAAAATCCACCCTGTACAACATTCCATGCAAAATGGAGTCCGACGGACATGCCGAGCTGCCCCGTCACCACATAAGGGATGGCAAGTGCCACACCGGCCAGCATGATGACGATCATACCCATCATACTGGCGTTGGGATTGCCCAGATGGAGTACCCCGAACAGGATGGATGTGAGGGCAATGGCAATAATGCCGGCTCTGTTGCGCTTTCCGCCATAACAGAATCCCTCCGTCAGATTCTTCAGCTGATAGCCGCGTGTCCAGAGCTCTTCATAAAATCCTACTACCGCCATCGTGAGGATATACGCTCCCAGCACAACCAGAAAGTTGCGGCTCGATGCCCGCTCCCATCCGAATCCGGAGAACTCTATCCATCCCGCCGCCAGCTGAATGCCGGCAATCAGGGTCATCACCACGGCAGCCAGCGCAAAGCCGATCCCGAATTCACGCCACCACTGCGCATTCATATTCAGTCCGAAATCACGGATCGGGCGCTTGTCGAGAATCAGGCCGGCCACCCAGACGCCCATGGTAATGGCAATGCCGCCTGCTATGATCTGGAGCTGCGTACCGCCTATAGCACCGGCAAGAAGCTGAAGGGGAATGAGAAAAATGAACGAGAGCACGATCTGCAGCAACAGCCGCCATCCTGCCCTAACTCTCCCGTCCAGAGAGTTGAAAATTGTGTCAATTGCGTTCATGGAAGTATGGTGATTCTTGATTAAATCCGTGTATCTTTCCGGCTGACACATCAGTCCGGAACAAATCACTACCAGGCAGAGCTACAAATTATGTGCGGAAGATATACGCTATATTCGGATAAAAAAACAGTGGAACAGCAGTTCGGTGTGACCGTGGAGGATGACGGCCTCCTGGAGCCGGATTACAATGTCGCCCCGGGGTCTGTCCGGCCGGTCGTGCTGACACACAGAACATCGGACCGGGTAATGGGTGCCTTGAAATGGGGGTTGGTTCCGCCATTTGTCAAGAACACTTCTGAGTGGAAACCGCTGATCAATGCCCGCAGCGAAACTGTTGACGAAAAACCCTCCTTCAAGAAAGCCTTTCAGCGCAAACGCTGTGTCGTTCCGGCAAACGGTTTTTATGAGTGGAAAGATTTTGGCGGCGGCAAAAAAATCCCGTTTTATATCCGGCTTCTGGATCAGGAACTGTTCGGAATGGCCGGAATTTACGAAACGCACACGGATTCGGAAGGGAACGAGCAGCACACGTTTGCCATACTTACAACCCAGGCGAATGCGCTGATGCAGCCGCTGCACGACAGAATGCCGGTTATTTTACGGGAGGATGACTACAGTATCTGGCTGGATCCGGTCAAGCCGCAGCCGGAGATGCTTAAATCGCTGCTGCAACCCTACCCGATGGAGGAAATGTCCACCTACAAGGTAAGTACGGATGTCAACAACGCTTCCAATAACGGAGCGGAGCTGATCAATCCCCGGATGCGCTGATCCGGCAAGAGCTGCTCAAAAATATGAGGCTTTACGCTATCTGGTTGAACCGCCTGCGTCAACAGCAGTCGGCATCTGTTCGGCTGTTGACGGACAACAGCCTGCCCCAAAGAGCGGGAATAATGGCAGCTGGTTACTGCTCGTCAGGCTGGGCCGGCAGCTGTTGCTGGCCTTCCTCTTGTACAGGTGCCTGCTGCTGCGGTGCCGCTTCTTCATCAGGCATGGCCGGTGTCGCCTGTTCGGTCTGCACCGGAACGGCACGGTCCTGAATGGTACTCTGGGTTACCGTATCCTGATCAATGAAGAAGTTCGCGAGGACGCAGAGTGTAAGGAAAAGTGCAGCAAGAACCGATGTCGACTTCGACAGGAAGTCGGCTGTTCTGCGCGCACCCATCATATTTCCGCCGGCGCCGCCGGCAAGTCCGCCGCCTCCGGCAATTCCGCCTGAAAGTCCCTGACCCTGGCCGGCCTGCAGAAGCACAACGATGACCATCAATACCGCAATGATGGTGATGAGAATGATTGTCAGTGTATAAAGCATAATTTTGTCGCTACTTTTGGCATGTCAATTTTCGTAAATTACCGAATTCCTCGTTTATTTCAAATCTTCAGTTTCCACAAGTTATAACGCCGAAGCAGCGGCTGCATTATGGTTCAGGAAGATGTTCATATAGTTAACCGGATTACCAGGGCGGTTGCCGACATGGCGGATCTGAGCCACAGTTTCACACAGAACCTGCTGTTCAGCGTCGTCCTTATATTTGCGTTCTGGCTTGTCCGCGCGATTGTCCTGCGTGTGGTATTCCGGCACACAAGTGACCCCGAGCTGCACTACAAGTGGCGCAAATATTTTACGCGTGTCCTGGTTTTCATGGCCCTGCTCATCCTCGGCCGCACCTGGTTTGAGGGATTCCAATCCATCGCCACCTTTCTCGGACTGCTGTCGGCGGGTATCGTCATTGCGCTGAAGGATTCCGTAGCCGATCTTGCCGGATGGATATTCCTGATCTGGCGCAAGCCGTTTGAAATCGGTGACCGGATTGACATTGCGGGAGTAAGCGGCGATGTCATTGACCAGCGGATTTTCAAATTCAGCCTGATGGAGATCGGCAACTGGGTGGATGCCGACCAGAGCACCGGCCGGGTCATCCACGTCCCAAACCACAAGGTCTTCACCGAAAACATTGCCAATTACACCGCCGACTTCCATTTTATCTGGAACGAGCTGCCTGTGCGGATCAGCCTGGAAAGCAACTGGAAGAAAGCCAAGAAAATACTGCAGCAGATAGCCGACCGGCACTCCGCCAACATCTCAACCGAGGCGAAGCAGCAGCTGCGCAAAGCCGCACGGTCGTATCTCATCACCTACCGCATCCTCACCCCCACTGTCTACACGGATGTCAAAGACTTCGGCATCATCCTGACCATCCGTTATCTCACCAATCCGCGCACCCGCCGCGGCACCGAACATCAGATCTGGGAGGACGTGCTCACCGAGCTGGCCGGACACAAGGATATATCCTTTGCCTATCCGACCATCCGGTATTATGACCGGGCGCGTGAGGGCAGCAGTCCGTGGGGTGTGCCGCAGGACGACCCCGGCTCTCCGCAGAGCAATTCCGGCTCTGCGGAAGGTCATGCATCACGGCAATAGATACGTGAAGGCAATTGCCAGTCAAAGCAACCGCTAATCCAGACCAAAGAAAAACGTATGCGTCCGGCATCGAAATGTGACAATCCACCGCTGCCCGGCGATTTTGCCGACCGGATTTCCCGCCAGTTTCCTGATGAAGCCGGGGCGTTTCTGCGTGCGCTTGATGAACCGGGCCGGACCTCCATCCGCATCCATCCGCAAAAATGGGAGCGCATAAGCGATGATCCCGTGCCGCCGGGGGAGCCGGTTGCGTGGTCGCGGAACGGCTTTTTCCTCGATAAGCGTCCATCCTTCACGCTGGATCCCCTGTTTCACGCCGGCAGTTATTACGTCCAGGAGGCCAGCTCGATGTTTCTTGAGCGGGTGCTGACGGAGTTGTGGCCGGATGACGACGCTTCGGATGAGGGCCCCGGACTGATTCTCGATGCCTGTGCTGCGCCGGGCGGCAAGACCACCCTGATGGCGTCCCATTTCCCCGATGCGATGATCGTGGCCAATGAGGTCATCCGCTCCCGCGTGCCCGCCCTGATGGAAAACAGCATCAAATGGGGTACCGGAAATATCGCGGTCACCCGCAATGAATCTTTCCGATTCGACGAATTGGGCGGGTTTTTCGACCTGATTCTTGCCGATGCGCCTTGCTCGGGCGAGGGGCTTTTCCGGAAGGATCCCGATGCCCGCCTCGAATGGACGCCGGACAATGCGCGCCACTGTTCGCTGCGCCAGCGGTCAATCCTGTCCGATATCTGGCCGGCCCTTCGTCCGGGCGGATACCTGATCTATACCACCTGCACATTCAATCCCGATGAAAATGAACGGAATATCGCCCGGCTGCTGGATCAGACCGGTGGTGAATGCGTCCGGCTGGATACAAACAATCGTGACGGGATGACGGGTGAGAGCCGGAACGGAATGCAGCAAATAACCGAAATTCGCGAGGGCCCGGTGACCGGATACGGCTTCCTGCCTCACCGAACCGGCGGCGAAGGATTCTTCCTGAGTATTATCCGAAAGCCCGGCAGCGGAGGTGCCGTTGGCAGCACAGGTGCCGCAAGCAGCAGAAGCACCGGAGGCATCGGAGACGCAGGGGGTGGCAGAGACACCGGGGGCAGCAGAGGAGCCGGGCGCGGCAGAAACACCGGAAGCAGTGGAAGTGCCCCGGGCGGCAGGGGCGCTGCAAAGCGAGGCGGCAGGAACAGCAGCAATAAAATCGGTGCGGCCGGCAGTACGGCGGTGGAGCAGGTCCGGAAGTGGTATCCGGATGAACCCTGCGACTGGTACCAGATCGGAGACCGGCTTTTCCGGCTTCACGGAAACCACATGCATTCTCTCAGGCTGCTTTCATCCGTTTTGACGGTGCTGTATGCCGGCACGGAAGTCGGCAAGGTCATCCGCGACGAGGTGCGTCCGGCCGCAGCGGCGGCACTCGACATCCATCTGGATGCATCGTTTTTTCCGCAGATCACCTGCAACCGCGAGAAAGCGTTGCAGTTTCTGAGAAGGGAAAGCCTGCCCGTTCCGGAGAATGGCACATCCGGCGGCTGGTATCTTGCCATGCACCGCGGACTCCCGCTGGGGTGGATGAAGCATGTGGGCAGACGCATGAACAACTATCACCCTGCCGAATGGCGGATCCGGAAATAGCTGTGGCCTGCGACAAACCTGATCATCCGGAAATAACCGAAATCACCAAAAATTTTCCGAAATTAACCTGAGCCAACCGGTAACCGTCCTTAAATCACCCGATAAACAGTTCAGCTTCACAATCACACAGAAATCCATCAGCCAACATGCAAACACAGCTTCCGCGCATCTATGTCGACACCCTCGGCTGCTCAAAAAACCAGGTCGATTCCGAGGTGTTTATCGCCCAGGCGCGTGCCAACGAATTTGAAATCGTATCGGACATATCCGATGCCAATGTGCTGGTGATCAACACATGCGGCTTCATCGAAGATGCCAAGGAGGAGTCGATCAATCACATTCTGGAGGGGGTTTCGCTGAAGCAGCAGGGAAAACTGGACCGCCTGCTGGTGATGGGGTGCCTGTCGGACCGCTATCTCGATGACCTGCGGGCCGACATCCCGGAAGTGGACAAGTATTTCGGCAGCAGCCACACATCCCTTCCTGATGTACTGAAAGAGCTCGGCGGCCGGTACCGGAAGGAGCTGATCGGCGAGCGTATGCTGACCAATCCGTCCCATTATGCCTATCTGAAAATTTCGGAGGGATGTGACCAGAGCTGTTCGTTTTGTGCTATTCCGATAATGCGGGGCGGACATGTTTCGCGTCCGGCTGATGAGCTTGTGACCGAGGCCCGGAAACTTAAGGAAAAGGGCGTTCGTGAGCTGGTGCTGATCGGGCAGGACCTGACCTGGTACGGGCTCGACCTGTACGGAAAACGCACCCTTTCGGACCTGCTGGAACGGTTGTCGGATGTCGGATTTGACTGGATCCGGCTTCAGTACGCCTATCCGGCCCGCTTCCCGACGGACATCCTCCCGGTCATCCGCGACCGGGACAACATCTGCAACTATCTGGACATGCCGGTGCAGCACGCCAGCACTGAAGTGCTGAAATCGATGCGCCGCGGCATGAGCGGGCAGCGCATGAGGGAGCTGCTTCATCAGATCCGCGAAGAGGTGCCGGGAATCCGGCTCAGAACCACGCTCATCGTCGGATATCCGGCCGAGATGCGGGAGCATTTCGAGGAGCTGATTGATTTTGTGCGTGAAATCCGGTTTGAGCGGCTGGGGTGTTTTGCCTATTCGCAGGAGGAAGCCACCACGGCCTATGAGCTGGGCGATCCGGTTCCGGCGGCCGAAAAGCAGCGCCGCGTTCAGGAGCTGATGGCCGTGCAGGAGGAGATTTCCAGAGAGCACAATGAGGAGCTGATCGAGCGGGTGCTGCCGGTGCTGATTGACCGGATCGAGGACGGAGTTGCCTACGGCCGCACCGAGTGGGATACTCCCGAAGTGGACAACGAAGTGATCATCCAGAGTGCCGCTGACGGATTTTCAACCGGCGATCTGCATGCGGGTTCGTTTTACCGGGTGCGAATCACCGATGCCGAGGCGTTTGATCTTTTCGGGGTGATTGAAAGCTGAAAACCGGCTTACGCCTCAAACCCCGCATCGGGCAATCTGAGCGCCATCAGTGACCCTGCAACCATCATCAGAGTAAACACGATAATCACCCCCTGCACTCCGATCAATCCGGCCAGAAGCCCGATGAGTGCTGAGGACAGGAAAATAATTCCGACAAGCGTATTGCTCACGGCTACATAAAGCGGACGCTCATCCTTCGGGGCGGCATCCACCAGATAGGTTTTCCGTCCCATGCGGGTTCCGGCCTGGGCAAAACCGGTGATGAAAATGACCGTTGCCAGCCACCAGGCGGTGTACTCACCCCCCATCAGCCAACCAAGTCCAAGCGCCAGGAGTGCAGCAGCCGTGCCGACCATTCCGCCGTAAGCCATGGCATGTTTGCTGGAGCGGTCGGCCAGCCGGCCCCAAAAGTAGCTGCTTAGCACCATTGCCAGGCTGTTGGCCATAACAAACAGACCCAGTCCGCTGAGTCCGGTACCGAGTTCGCGTGCAAAAAGCGAGTAAAACGGAATAACCAGGGGTACGCCGAGCAAAAGGCTGCGGGCGATGACGAAATTGCGAAAATCTTTCTGTTCCGTAAGGAGCTGCCACCCTTTTTGCGCCTCATCAATGGCATTGCGTCCGCCGTCCGTTGCTCCCGGGTACTCACGTATAAAAGCAAAAAGCGTTGTGGCCACCAGCCATAATATCGCAGCGACAGCAAGCAGTGCACCGTAAAATGCAATCGGCTCATCTTCGCCGCCGCTGATCATCAGCCAGGCACCGGCCCCAAGCGCAAGCGCCCCGCCGACCGTGGCACGAATGGACAGAAGCGTCCCGCGTTTGCCTTTCGGGATGGTTTTGGCCATCACATCCTTGAAACTGACGGATGCCACCCCGCTTGAAATGCTGAACAAAGCGAGCATCAACAGAATACCGATTCCGCCCCAGAGTCCGCCGACGAAAAGTGTGAGCGGTATCATCAGAAGCAGCGACAAAGCCTGGGTGTATCCGGCCGCCACCCAGAAATATTTGCGGCGGGAATACTTGCGGATGCGGGATGACACCAGGAGCTGAGGCATCAATGACCCGCTTTTGCTTAGTGGAACCAGGAAACCACTAAGCGATGCCGGTGCTCCCATCGCCCCAAGCAGCCATGGCAGCACTAGCGAGGGGCTCGCAATTTGTTCGGCGAGCTTGGTCAGCGCCCCGTTTCCGGCATTGAGAAAAAAGTTGCCCGGCGCTTCCCGGCAGGCACTGTCGGGGATGTCGCGGCAGGCACGCTCATCATCAATAGTAAGTATTTCGTATGTTTTTTCTAGAATTTCTGTCCGTTTTGACACGCAAATACCCTTCTGGTTCAAATTGCAAAACCGAGCGACAGGGAAATCGCCCTGTTCTGCTCATCTCTGTTCATATCCTCCCTGAATACCGATTCCATCCCGTAGACAAACCGGAGTTCCGTATGAAGACGGGTTACTGCCACATCCCATTCAATCAGTGCCCCGAACATTATCCCGTAATCACTATCCTGCACCCACTGATCAATATTTCTCACCTGCTGCCCTTCTGCCTCAAACCGGGTGCTGGTCATCACAGCAATATACGGACCGGCATAAATGCCGGGGTGCAGCGGTCCGGGTACGGGAATATAGGCATTGATCAGCAGCGGTACCTGAATATAACTGATATGCAGGGAGCCCGGCGGGGTCGGGAAACCGGGATCGGCCGGGATGGCGGCATAATCGGTACCCATTCTCGTGTACAGCACCTCCGGCCGGATTGTGACCGGTAGTGCAAACGGCCGTATGTTCATAAACATCCCGAAATGATAATCGGTCAGGTAGTCGGTGTTCTCGGCATTGGCAAATGAGGCAACCTGTGCGCCGCCCTTGAATCCGTAATCAAAAAACTGACCCCGGGCAGGCTGTACTGTCAATAATGCCACCAATGCCGCTGAAACCGCCAGCTGCAACACCTGTTTTTTCGGGATGGATACGAGCCATTGCATCTGTCACCTCTTATTACGGAATCCGGATTTACAGGGCTTGCATCAGAAAGCAATCCCCGCAGAAAGCATGATCGCCCGGTTGCGTTCATCATTGTCGAAATCTTCGGTATAAACACTTTCGAGACCGAGCATGAACCGCGCTTCCACATGCACTGTGGCAAGCAGCAGACTGATATCGGTTCCCGCACCGAAAACCAGTCCGAAATCCAGGTCATTCAGCTGATCGGTCAGGTCAATATCGTTGATCTCGGAGTCATATTCGGAATCCATCTTGAAACCGACATAGGGTCCGGCAAAAAGTTTCGGGCCCAGGGGGCCGGGAAGCGGCAGATAGTAATTCAGCAGCACCGGAATCTGGAGGTAATCGATCGTCAGCGTCTCTTCAATGACATCCGGTTCCAGGTCATTGACACCGGGAGACGGAATGATCTCAAAGTTGGTGCCCAGGCGGGTATAGAGCACCTCCGGCTGGATGGAAATGGGGGAAAGCGGCGGACGGATATTCACAAAGCCTCCGAAATGGAAACCGGTCAGCATATCTGAGTTATCCGTTTCGGTTATGGACGAAAAATTGACCCCGCCTTTTACCCCGTAGTCCAGGAGCTGGGACTGGGCGGGACGGACGAAAAGCATGGTGACAAGCAATATTGCAAGAGTAAAAATGTAAGAACTGGCTGAAATACGTGGCATAGCAGGATAGTTTTTTATTTCGTACATGTGATTTGATGCGGCCGGGCTGAAGCACAGCTGAGGCAACCGGCCTTCAGAAAGGTAGTCAATTGCCCGGTTATCCGAAACGGGTTCCGGAAAGTGGTTTCAGATTGATCTTCTTCGAGGTTGTTCCAGACGGGTGAATGAAGGGGCACGGATTTCTGTTGTCTGTTTACGTAATTTATTGGTATCGCTTAAATTTGCGCACATGAACATTCTCCTGACCGGTGTCACCGGATATATCGGCAAGCGGCTGCTGCCTGTTCTGCTGGAAAACGGCCACAATGTCGTATGCTGTGTCCGCGACCGCAACCGGCTGAACCTGAATATTAAGGATACCTCGCGCGTGTGCGTTGTGGAGGCCGATTTTCTGGATCCGGAATCAATGGCCTCCATCCCGAAGGATATCGACGGGGCTTTCTATCTGGTTCATTCGATGTCGTCGCGGGCCGGTGACTTTGAAGACCTCGAGAAAACATCAGCCCGGAACTTCAGGGATTACATGGATACCACACAGGTTCGTCATGTCGTATATCTGAGCGGTATCATCAATGACGAGAACTTGTCCAAGCACCTCTCCTCGCGCAAGCAGGTGGAGGACATCCTCTCTCAGGGCAACTACGCCCTGACCACCCTTCGGGCCGGCATCATCATCGGTTCAGGCAGCGCCTCGTTTGAAATCATCCGTGACCTGGTCGAAAAGCTGCCGGTCATGATTGCCCCGCGATGGCTCAAAACAAAATCCCAGCCTATCGCCATCCGCGATGTGATCGCTTTTCTGGTCAAGACATTGCTGAACGAGGAGACGTACGATCAGAGCTTTGACATAGGCGGTCCGGAAGTGCTGACTTACCGCGGCATGCTGATGCAGTATGCGGAGGCACGCGGACTCAAACGGTTTATTCTGACTGTGCCGGTGCTCACTCCGAAACTCTCCTCGTACTGGCTCTATTTTGTGACTTCGACGTCCTATCCGCTGGCCGTTTCGCTGGTTGACAGTATGAAGGTGGATGTGACCTGCCGCGACAACCGGCTTGCCGGCATGCTGGGTATCTCACCTATCAGCTATCCCGAGGCCGTTTCACGCGCCTTTGAGCGCATTGAGCAAAATGCCATCATTTCCAGCTGGAAAGATTCGCTGATCAGCGGCAGAGTGCGGACGGGGTTGTCTCAGTTTATCCAGGTGCCGGTGAACGGATGTTTCAAGGATCGAAAAGAGCGCACCATCAGAAACAGGGAGCAGGTCCTGACCCGCATCTGGTCGATCGGCGGTGATATCGGTTGGTATTACGGCAACTGGCTGTGGAAAATTCGCGGTTTTCTCGACAAACTGTTCGGAGGTGTCGGGCTGCGGCGTGGACGCACTTCTGTGGATGACATCAATACCGGGGACACTTTGGACTTCTGGAGGGTGCTGCTTGCGGATCGCGAGCAGGGCCGCCTGCTGCTTTTTGCGGAAATGCGCCTGCCCGGGGAAGCGTGGCTTGAGTTCCGGATCGAGGGGGACAAACTCATTCAGGAGGCAACCTACCGCCCGCGCGGTGTGTGGGGGCGTCTGTACTGGTACATGGTCCTGCCGTTTCACTTCTTCATTTTCAACGGCATGATCAACAAGCTGATCAGAGATTAAAAAAAGGCCATCACCCGGGGTGCGAAAAACACCCGGAATGATAGCCTGTTAATCAGCAGATGTCATTTTCTGATGACACCGGTCTGATGACATCCATTCACTGCGATCAAATCGATGGATTTGGAGGTACATTATCCGGATTATTCAGACGCTCGCGCTCCGGATAGGGATAGAATGTGCGATTTCGCTCCGGATTTGCATCATTCGGTCCCGGGCGGCCCAGTCTCCGGCTGTCCTCGAAACGCATTCCGGTGAGATAAAGCTCGGCAGCACGCTGGCGGTAAATCTCCTCCATGATACTGTCCATATCGGTGTCACCGTCATAGGCGTCCAGGTCGGCCCCGAGATCATACGGATCGTCGTCCGCGGTTTTGGTTCGCACCATGTCGATGTAAGGCACGGCATCGGCCGGACTCTGAAGATTGGCAACGGCCTCGGCTTGAATCAACATCATCTCACCGGCCAGATATGCGGGGATGTTGGATGATTCGGTTTCGAAGAATCCGCGAAGCTCACCGATCGGAACGTCATTCACGCTGGTCTCCTCTGTTTCCTCCATATAGAACTCCAGCCGTGCATCACCATCCTCTAAAAGCGGTGTCCCGAACCCGGTGCGCGGAGCAACATATTCGAGTCCGGTTACGCTGTAGATATTATAGATGGGGTTCCGGTTCTGGGCGTCCAGCGAGAACCAGGAGGATGCACTCAGGTCGACTTCGCCAGCGGCATCGTAAGCGGCCTGATATTCACCGGAAAACAGCAGGAAGCGGGCTTTGTAGGCAAGCAGCGTGTTTTCCAGATCAAAATCATCTCCCTGGATCCGGTTTTCAAACTCGGCGGATATGGGAGTGTCCCGGATCAGGTCAATCGCATCATCAAGCAGACTCACGGCTTCGGCAAAAAGCTCCATGCGATCCACGATCCCGGCATTTTCCGTCTGATCGGTATTCAGTGCTCCACCAGCGAAATTCTGACCAAGAACACCCAGAGCAGCTGCCTTGTGGAAATGCGCCAGTGCGATGATCCCGCTTTGGGTGCCGGGTGCCAGTTCCACCCCGCCGGTGTTTTCGATGAGCTGTTCGGCCATATTCATAAGCCGGTATGAGCGCGACCAGACACGCAGCACGTTGGGGTTATCATTCTGGAGGTCGGTCCCGCCGGACTCCATTTCCAGATAATTGGCCAATGTGGTGATTGTGGCCAGCTCAAAAGTGGTCAGACCGGGATCGACCACCGAAGCCTCCAGGAATGAGGTGGCATGATAGGCCTGAATACCAGTAGCAAGGTTAATGATCCCTTCCCTGGTATTCAAGACCTCTTCTTCCGAAGCGGTATTCGGATTTGTCACATCGAGGTCACATCCGCTCAGCGTAAAGGCGAAGAGCAGCAGACCCGGAATTATGGTTTTCTTAAAATGGTTCAATCTCATAGTATTCGGTCTTAAAAATTAGCGGTTAATCCGAGGGAGAACGTACGGGGTGCGGGAATCTCAACAAAGTCAAAGCCTCTTACAACTGTGCTTTGTCCACTGACATTGATTTCGGGATCATATCCGCTGTAGTTGTCAATGGATAAAAGGTTTCGGCCCACAAGACTTGCCCGAAGCGAGTTGAGTCCGAGAACATCGGGGAAGAACGTGTAGGAGACCGAAAATTCCCTAAGCTTGATAAAGGAACCGTCCTCAACCCAGTTTTCGAAAATATTGAACATTCTGGCGTTGTATCCTTCCGGAACCTCGCCGGCAAGTTCTTTCTCGTAATCGGTCAGCGTTCCGAATGCACCAAGTGCAGCAAGTCTTCGCGTGAAATTGAAGACATCATTGCCGTAACTGGCATCAAGCTGGAAGCGAACGTTCCATCGATCACCAATCGACAAGTCATTAATCCAAGAAGCGGTGAAATCCGGATTGGGATCACCAATAACACCGGTGACAGGAGATCCGTCTTCATCCACCTTCCGTAGCGGAATACCGTCGTCGTCCTCAAGGATATTGCCGTTTTCATCCCTGGCAAACATCGTGCTGTAGTAGACACCCAGCGGTTCGCCGTTAACAGCGGCAACCTGGCCGAAAGCCCGTGGCACACTCAGCACATCACCTTCGATACCGTCCACCTCATTTCTGTAAGTGGCAAACGTAAAGGTGCTGGTCCAGCTGGTTCTCGGTGTATTGATCGGCAGGGTACGAAGCACGATCTCGATACCGCGATTATCCATGGTTCCCACATTTTCCAGTGCCGTGGAAAAACCTGTCGAAGGAGCAATGGACCGCTGAAGCAGCAGGTCTTCGGTCTGCTGATCATACCAGGTGAATTCGAAGTAGATCCGATTGCTCAGGAAGCTCATGTCAAAACCGAGCTCCAGTTCGCGCTGACGCTCCGGACGCAGATCGGGTGTACCCAGGCTGGTTCCCGGAATCAGTCCCGGCTGCCCGCTGTAGTTGACCAGCGGATAGTTGGTAAAGCGGTCAAAGGGACCGATGGCTGTCAGGCCGCCGGACTCCCCGAGGGAACCGCGAACACTGAACTCATTGATAATATTAGATATACCGCTGTCACGCCAGAAATCCTCTTCTGAAACCAGATAGGAAGCACTGATTTTCGGATAGAACTGCCAGCGCTCATCATCGGCAAACGAGGAAGAACCGTCCACCCGTGCGGCACCGGTCAGGAACAGCCTGTTTTGTATGGAAAACGTCTGCTGCAGAAAGGCACCGTAAACCACCAGTTCGCTGCGGCTCTCACCGAGGGTCTGGTCACTTCCGGCCGAGGAGATCCTTGTCACCGGAGGCAGATTGGATGATTCGCCGGTAAGCACTTCACGCTGCTCGTATTGCATGGTTCCGCCAACCAGGGTCCGTGATGTCAGCCAGTCGCTGGGACGATATTCATACCGCAAATTCAGATCGTTGTTCATCTGCTGAACTTCTCTTGTCGACCGGCGGGAGAAACCTGTACCAACACCCGGTGCCACATTTCCCGGAGGAATGAAAGCCTTGCCGGTCTGGGAATGGGTATCGAATCCAAGAGTGTAGTCAATACCGAGGTCCCGGATCGGGGTGAGGTTCAGCTGAAAGCTTCCGATGAACCGGCTGACGTCATTTGTGAAATCAAACCGGTCGATCACTTCTACCGGATTTGCCAGTACCCCATTGTCAGGGTAGACACCGTCGACCGGACGGGGATCATACGTATTCGGCCCGAAAATAAAACCGGTCAGTGAGCCATAGTTGGCAGCAATACCACCATGCGGCACGTCATTGGTATGACTGTTGACATACTGGGCGCTCATCGTGGCACTGGCCCAGTCGGTAATGGTCTGATCCAGGCGAATCCTTCCGGTTCCGCGTGTGTAATCGTTGCCTTTGGAAATCCCTTCGCGAAACAGATACGATCCGGACAGATAATAGGTCGTCTCATCGGTCCCTCCCGAAATCGAAAGATTCTGTTCGTTTCCGTAACCGCGGCGGAAGATGAATTCCTGGTGATCGTAGCGCTCCACCTCATTGCCGGCCGCATCAGTGGGATGCATGTTCACATCCAGTGTATTGCGAATCTTGTCGGTCATGAAACGGGTGTTGTACGTCACCCTGGGCGCGCCGCTTTGACCACGGCGGGTAAAAATCTGCACGACCCCGTTGTTGGCTCGTGATCCATACAATGCTGCGGCTGCCGCACCTTTAACTACCTCGATACGCTCGATATCCTGGGGATTGATGTCTGACAAGCGGTTGGAGCTTCCTCCGCCCACATCGACCAGCTCCGGTGAGTCATTGTTGACGATGACACCGTCGACAATATAAAGCGGATCGGCCGCACCAAGAACAGTGCTGGTTCCCCGCAGGCGGATGGAAATACCGCCGTCAGGCCGACCGCTGTTGACCGAGACCTGAGCTCCGGAAATCCGTCCGGAAAGAGCCTGATCCACACTGGTTGCCCCGGTAAGTTCCACGTCATCCATACGGGTAGTGGAAACGGCATTACCGAGTTCACGCCGGCGGGTCGGTACGGTCGTACCGGTCACGACGACCTCGTCCAGTCCAAGCATGTCTTCCCGCAGCTCCAGTACGCCAAGATCAATACTCATCTGGTCACCAAGTGTGATATCAACATTTTTACTCTGATATCCGACGTAACGGACCATGAGTCTGTACTCGCCGGGCTCGAGCCGGGCGCTGATTTGGAATTCGCCCTCGGGATTGGTTGTAGCACCATGAGGGGTGTTCTGAATCTGCAGGTTGGTCCCTATAAGCGACTCCGAGGTTCGGCTGTCAATGACCGAGCCTGTGATTTCATAATCCCGGGGTTGTGCCAGAAGCGACGTATGAAACGCGAACAACAGCAGCCCCAGAAAGGCATAGTATTTACCAGTCATATACGGTTGGGTTAGTTGTGGTTGGTTGTAGTAATGCATGAGAGCATGCAATGCATTGAATGATTTTGCAGCAATGGCTTTAATAATGATCCCTGTTTACTCCGGCAGCGGGTCTGAACCAAACCGGTGATAATACCGGCCGGCTGACAGAACCGGATGATCCGGATGTAAAGTCAGGTTAAATTATATCTGTACTGCTACTTTGCGATGCAGCAAAAAAATGTGCACCTTTACTGAAAGGTTGCATTTTTCACATACTCAATGATAGCACTACCCGCAACAAATGTAAAACAGTATTAATCAAACAATTTGAGATAATTATAGAAGTGATTATCTAACAATAGTTTACAGGGTATACAAACACACAGCACTGCCAATAATACGGAGGGGTATTATGACTGCCAGATCATTGTTGCTCATAACGTTATCAGTTTTTTTCATCTTCCATACGGTCAAAGCCCAGCAAACACCCGATAACCCTTACGAACCCGATTTCTTTCCCTTTTCGGTATGGTACAGCGGCGGTGATGCACGGGCACCGATGCTTTCCGAAATAACCGAAGATTCACCTCAGGAATGGCGAAGGGATCTAGCACGGATCAAGGACCTGGGGTTCAATACTGTCCGGACCTGGGTTGAATGGCAGCGGGCCGAACCGCGTCCGGGTGAGTACAATTTTGAAAACCTTCGGCTGCTTATGGAGCTGGCTGAGGAGGTCGGACTGAAAGTGTTCATCCAGTTCTATGTTGACTCCGCGCCGGAATGGGTCGGTAAACAGCATCCCGACGGAAAATTTGTCGCACAGGACGGCACGGAAATCGTATCCCAGTCTGCACCGGGCTACTGCACCGACCATGATGCTGTCAGGGAGTCGGTGCTCGGCTTCTACACCGAAACGGCGCGCGTCGCCAATGAATACGACAATTTCTACGGATGGGACTTGTGGAGCGAACCCCACATCATCAACTGGGCCAATATCGACTACGTCGCCAACGCCCAGTTCTGCTACTGCCCTTCCACACAGGAGCGGTTCCGGGAGTGGCTTCGCGACAAATACGGAACACTCGATGCACTTAACACGGCTTGGCACCGCGGTTTTCTGGAATGGGATGATGTCAGCCCGCCACGGTTCAGCACCATCCTGAGCTATACCGATTACCTGGACTGGAAAACGTTTATCTACGAAAAGCTGGCCGATGATCTGCGCATGCGCTATGACGCCGTGCGGGAATCCGATCCTGAACATGTGATCACCTCACATGCTGCCGTGTCGTCGATCATCATTTCCCCGCATCTGGGCGTCGGAGCAACCGACGATTTTCTGATGTCCGAATCGGTCGATTTCTATGGCGTCTCTCTGTACCCGAAACACAATCATCCCGACCGGCACTGGCCGGCGTGGCGCGTCATGAATATGATGGATTTCGCCCGCAGCGCCAACCGCAACAATGACGGCTGGTATGTCGGCGAGCTTCAGGCCGGCAAAGGTACCATTGCACTGATTGTCAGCGATCCGGTTACGCCGGGTGACCACCGCGTCTGGATCTGGTCGGCCATCGCCAAGGGAGCAAAGGCCGTGAACATCTATGCCTGGCACCCGATGTCATCAGGGTATGAATCGGGCGGATACGGCCTGGTGAACCAGGATGGTTCTTTGACGGATCGTGCCATGCAGGCAGGATACCTGGCTTCGATGGTCGATCGCCACCAGCAGCTGTTTCTGGATGCACAGCCGGAACCCTCCGAAGTGGCCATCGTTTACAATCCCCTTTCGCAGATGGTGGGCGGTGCCCAGCGGCGGGACGACTTCCCCATGGCTCACCATAATTCACTGATCGGCTATTACCGGGTATTTGCCGAAAATAATATCCCCGTCGATTTCATCCACCGCAAAGAACTCGAGTCCGGCGACCTTTCGCAATACAAACTGATCATTCTCCCATGGTCGATGATGCTCACACAGCAGGCGGCAGACGGACTCAGACAGTTTGTGGCGGATGGCGGCCATGCGGTCGGTGAAGCCCGGATGGCCTGGAATGACGATCGCGGATACGCCTCCGATCAGATCCCCGGCATGGGCCTGCATGATGTCTTTGGTGTCCGTGAAAACGAAGTTTACATGCGTGAACGTGGTATCGGTTTCTCCCTGGAAAAAGGAGATCATCCGGTATGGGATGTGTTCTATGATCCCGGCCAGATGGCGGCGGCACACCGTCCGACTCCCGAAGATACCCTTTCCGGAACACTTTACGGCAAATCGGTGGAGCTGATCAGTGACGATGCCGAGGTACTTTCCAACTTGAGAATGACCGGCGATCCGGCCATTGTTGCCAACTCATACGGCGACGGGCAGACCATCTTCATCGGTACGTTCATGGGCAAAGCCAATTTCCCGGATCCCCATCCGATTAACACCACATTCATGTTAGGCCTTGCCGAATGGGCGGATGTGCACAAGCCGGTGACCACGTCACTCGACAGGGTATCAGATGAACCGCTGGCAGCGCGGGTGCAACGGACCGGTGACGGCGATTACCTGCTTTTTCTGATCAATCACGGCACATCGGATGTAACCCCTGAAGTGACGGTTTCGGTCGACCAACCCGGCACCTACCGTATTCAGGGGCTGATCACCCGTGAACGGATATTGCAAACGGCCGCCGGTGATGATGATACCCTGACGCTGACCATCGAACCAGAGGTAGGTGCCAGGGATGTCCGTGTGATGCATATTGACCGGCGGGAGTTCTGACAATACGGATTGTTGCATGAACGGCCATCAGCTTTTGACAAGAACACATGTTTATATACAGTCATGACGTTATCTCTGAGGATATTATTAAGTAACTGCATCCAGATGAAGCTTCTTGCACTGATATCATGCCTGTATCTTTTCCCCGTGCTGACCGGTACGGCGGGTGCCTTTGCGCAGGAGTTCCGGCAGTCTGATCTGGATGCGTTTTTTGATCACCTGACCGAACATCAGCGGTTCATGGGTTCGGTGGCCATACTTTCGGGCGACAGCCTGGTCTACGACGGCTCCCGGGGCTATGCCGATATTGACAATAGCATTCCGAACAGGCCGGACACCCGGCACCGCATCGGCTCGGTCACCAAACCGTTTACGGCTGTGATCATGCTGCAACTCGCCAATGAAGAGAAACTTGATCTGCAGCAGCCGCTCTCGGACTTCTTCGATGGCTTTCCCTCCGCAGATGACATCACGCTGGAACACTTGCTGTACCATCGGAGCGGCCTGTTCAATTTCACCAATGATCCGGAATACACCAGCTGGATGACCGAACCGAAAACCCGGGATGAGCTGCTGGATCTGACCATGCAGTACGATCTGCAGTTTGATCCCGGTACCGGTACGGAGTACAGCAACACAAACTATATCCTGCTTGGTTTTATCATCGAGGAGGTCACCGGCGGCAGCTACCAGGAAGCACTGGAAACCCGCATTACCGGTCCGCTTGGACTTTCGGACACATTTTATGGGCGGGAAACAGCCACTGATGGCAGCGAAGCCTTTTCGTATGCGTTTTCCGATGAATGGAAAAAACAACCGCAGACCGATATGAGTATCCCGCACGGAGCCGGTGCTCTGATTTCCACCCCTTCAGATCTCGTCCGGTTCGGCCGCGCTCTGTTTTCCGGAGAATTACTTGATGAAAACGGGCTGAGGAAAATGACAGACTTGCAGGGCAATTTCGGGATGGGACTGATGCGCAATGTATATCATGACCAATCCGGCTTCGGCCATTCCGGCGGCATCGATGGTTTTCAGGCAAATCTTGCGATCTTTCCGGATGACGAGCTTTACATGGCATTTACAGCCAACGCAATGTCCTATTCCGGCAATGAGCTGATGATTGCCATGCTCGATGCCTGGCATGGTGAACCGGTTTCGCTCCCGGATTTCGGGATTGTGGAACTGCCCGAAAAGCACCTCAAGCTGCTTGCCGGAGAATATGAATCGGAACAAATTCCGCTTGGCATCACGATATCGCAAAGAAACGGCACACTCATCATCCAGGCTACGGGTCAGCCGCCCGTCGCAATGGAAGCAAGCAGTCCGACTCTTTTTCGGTTTGACCGGGCCGGTCTTGTCATTGAGTTTCATCCCGATGAAGAAAATGAGGAAAAGTCATTCCGCAGTTTCACCCTGACTCAGGCCGGACAGGAATATCTTTTCAAGAGAAAATAATCCGGCACTTTGCGTACCTTTTACCCGTAAAGGATGTGCGCGGGAGCAGAAGGAATGCGCAGCATCAACATGACCTCCATTTTCTCTACACACTTTATAAATCAGAACATAACCGACCATGCCATCATTTGACATTGTAAACCAGCTCAACCATCAGGAAGTCGACAACGCGGTAAACAACACGCTCAAGGAGATCAGTACACGCTATGATTTCAAAGGGCTGCATACGGAGGTAAGCTTCTCAAAAAAGACCAGCCGCATCGACCTGCTTGCCGCCGAAAGCATGAAGCTCAAGGCCGTCAAGGAAATGCTGACACGCAATTTCATCAAGCGAGGACTGGATCCGAAAGTACTGGAGTTCGGCGAGGAAGAAGGAACAAGCTCCGGAGCGGTAAAACAGAGTGCTGTGATCCGCGAGGGGATTGACCGTGAAACGGCAAAAAAAATCGTCAAGGAGATCAAAAACACAAAACTGAAGGTGCAGCCTGCCATCATGGATGACCAGGTGCGTGTAACCGGAAAGAAAATTGATGATCTTCAGGAGGTTATCGGGCTGCTGAAAGCCAAAAAGTTTTCGGTTCCCCTGCAGTTCATAAATATGAAGTAGGAACTGTCTTGTGAGGTCCTTTATGCACAAGGCCGGTTTTCACTGTACAGCCGTTGCAGCAGATTCCTCTTGCTCTGTCACTTTGGATGCGGTATTCGGAATGGTAAAATAAAATGTTGATCCTTCTCCCTCTTCGCTTTCAACCCGGATTTCCCCTCCGTGCCTGGCCACAAAATTCCTGCACAGAATCAGGCCCAGGCCGGTTCCTTTTTCTTTGTGCGTCCCGACGGTAGAAAAACTCCGGGTCAGATCGAACAGCTTGCCCACCTTGTCTTCCGGAATCCCGACTCCGTTATCGCTTACAGAAACGCGAAGCGCCTCCGGGAGATTATCGACACTGACAGTAATTACACCATTTTCACGGGTATACTTGATGGCGTTTGAAATCAGGTTTCTGAGTACGGTTCCCAGCATATCCTGGTCAGCATGAATCTGAACATTATCCGGGATATGATCCCTTATATGGATGGATTTTTGTCTGGCGATATCAGCAAACATGAGAATAATCTCATTCAGGAACGTGCTGAGGTTGAAAGTTACAGGTTTATATTCCAGCCGGCCGGTTTGCGAGCGGGACCATGCAATCAGGTTGGAAAGCAGGTTCATGGTCCGCATGGAGAGTTTCTGGACAATTTCGGCGTGTTCGCCTATGCCCTCATAGTCCTGCTCTTTCACCTGACTGACAAGCAGGTCACTGAACCCGATAATAGCGTTAAACGGACTCCTGAGATCGTGTGCAATGATCGAGAAAAACTTGTCCTTGGTTGCATTCAGCGTCTTCAGCTCTTCGTTCTTTTTGTTGAGCTGTGATACGGTCTTTTCCAGCTGCGCTTTCTCCTTCATCAGCTGTCGCTGCAGGTTGGCGACATCCCTGTTCATCTGGTGCAGTTTTTCGTTCTGCTCAAACAGTTGTCCGGCATCTGCACCTCCCATAATCAAAATTTGGTTTCCTTTCCGGTATACGCGGGCACTGATGGATGCATTGACATAATCATAATCACCAAGGGTTACATAGCCCTCGAAAATCAGGTTTTCTTTCTGATCCGCAGAAATAAGCTGATCAAAAGTCGGATTGATCAACGTTTCGGAAGGATTTTCCCTTAACAGTGCTGACATGGCCTGATTGGCATAGAGCAGCGTTTTGTCTGTTGCAAACAGCGCCACACAAAGTGAGCGGGTATTTACGATCGCATCACCAACCTCCTTCGGCCACTCCGACAATATGGTATGGATCATATTGTAATACTTTTAATGAATTTTTCTGTGCTTTTGATATCCGGCTGATAGACCACGTGTTCAAATTGTGATATCGACTCTTTTCCGCCATGGCGGAAGGCCTGTCCCCCCACCATAATCAAAAGATCCGGAAACTCTTCCCGTATCATCGCAATCATGTTTTCAAGTACCGGCAGATGAAAATAAATACTCAGTGATATAGCCAGAACATCCGGTTTGTGCTTTTTGATGAACGCAATCAGATCACTGGCCGGAACATTGGCACCAAGAAAAAACGACTCCCATCCATGCATTTCGAATATGTCGCTGATCATTTTGATGCCGATCTGATGATATTCATTTTCCACGCATGCCACCACCACCTTTTGATTATGCTTTTCGCCAACGGCAATATCGTAATAAAACTCGTTAAGCACATGTTCAACTATGGCTGATGCCATATGCTCGGTTGCAACGGTAATCTTGTTTTTTTCCCAAAGTTCACCTACCTCATACAGCGATGATTTCAAAATATTCTCGTAAAGATCTTTAATGGATCCGCGCTGCGACATGTAGTTCCGGGCAAAAGCCAGACAGCCACTCCTGTTTCCCTCAAGTAACATTTCCAGGAATGTCTTGCTTGCAAATGAATCCGGTTGATCCGGCATCAGCTGATCTTCAAAGCTCATGGTTTTGATATGCTGGTAATCGGTAATAACTATTCTATTTTCTATTGCTATTCAAGGTTTTATATAATGCTTCCGCCCATTTGGCTACAAGAACAGCACGTTTCCGCAAGCATATCCACAAAAACGCCGGATCACTGCATAAAGTATGTGCAAGGGAATGCCTTCACGTTCAAAAGTTTCAATTTTCTGCTCAAAATGCTGCAGGACGCTGTTGCCGGGGCATGATGAATACTGAAAATAAGTTATTTACCTGCCGGTTGCTCCCAGTCTTATTTTTTTTATCTTGAGCATAAGTAATTGATAAATAACACCGCATCAATAAAGTCCCTATAAAACACAACATGTGACAAAACAGGGCGGCACTGAAAGTGGTGCCGGAGGAAAAGCGATTACCGCAAATGCTTTTCGCCAGCAGGTCAGAATACGATAACGGGATTGTCTGACTGCACACGAGAGACCAGAGAAAGCAAACTCATCCCCCGGTCCGCCTGTTTTCCCGGATCAGCTGCTGCATTATGCTGCCCTTCATTTTAAAAATCAATAAATCATCACTCATGCCCTATGCCACATTTCAAATTGCCCGATACACACATTCTGATTTCGTCCTTCCTTTTGCTGTCATTTTTCACCGCATCCTGCGGAATTTTTGACAGTGATGACTCAGACGATGATTTCGAAGACGGAATCAGTGTCGACATCCGCGAATTTATCGATGACCAAACTCTGTCAATACTGGAAGACAGTCTGAAAATGCCTATCCACCGGGGCGACAGTCCTCCCGATGTAATGTCCGTGCTGGGCAGCGATAATTCCGGCCGGGAAAGCGAGATCCAGTCTGATGACCTTGAGGGCCGCACCGTGGTTATGAGTCCCATGCAAATGGTTGAAACACTCGTACCCGGTGAAGAGCCTGGAGACCGCTCATTTGTGGATACCTACTTCCGTATGCGCAATCTGGATATGGACAATCTGACAATTGATATCGATCGCGGACAGGTCGTTGCCGAAACCGCCACCGGAGCCGGAGGGTATATCATCGGCGACGACATGGAATTTACCATATTTGCTGAACTTGAACAGGACAGGGATGGTGATGTGGTCGTCATCAGCGAAGTTTTCAGTGGCGAAGTCACCCCGGATGGAATTCAAGATCCGCACCTCGCCATCATTATACTGGATGATGCCGACCGGGATGATGTTATTCCGGAGGGAACCGGACGCTCTTTCGATGACGGACAGCAGTTTGCAGAGCTGACCGAATGGCCCGAGGATTTTGAGGTAGAGGAAACTGATGAATCCGTTGAAAAACTGGAAATAATACAGATACGCCGTTAACTCAGAGGAGGTAAAAGATGAATGACTTCGTCAGGCTACAAAATATTGCAGCCCGGGTGACAAGTGCCGTTTGTCTGCTGATTTTAATGGCAGTGGCACCATCCGCACCGGCACAGGATGCCGCCGGTCCCGAACAGTGGCAGCAAGAGGTGTGGGAAGAACTCTCAGATGAACTCACTTCCGGGTGGCAGTTTCACGATTTCTTTCTGACGGTAGAGCCATCTGAGAATCTCGAAACCCTGCACATGTCCCGCATTGAATCAGATTCCGACGACAATATCTGGGCACTCGGCGGGGCCCGTACCATGGCAGGCGATTATGAGGGATTGCTGTTCCGTTACCAGGACGATGAATGGGAGGTCGTAGACCGGTTTGAAATCGCAACCGAAGACTCATCTGTGATAAAGGCGCTGCCTCTTCTGGTGGTCTCACAGTTTAACGTTTACTACTCTGACGGATACAACCTCAGAAGGTATTCCCATGGAGATATCCTTGAATATACTCCGGAAAGCTCCGGAATGCCCGAACCGGCCTATGAAGATGAGCAAATGGTGGATATTATCCGGGACGAGGACAATGTGAACTGGATTTTGTACAGCTATCCAAGGCTTGCTTCTTTTGGCGATCCGGAAGGGGATTACGAAGTTTACGATTACGAAAACAGCGCAATGCCGGAACCGGATGAAGATCCCGGAATCGGCACGGAGCTTCCGGCCCGCCATCTCGCGGTCACAGAGGATTCACTCTGGATCACCACCCATCGTGACGGCGACGGACTCATCCGGAAATACAATGACGACTGGCAGGTGTACACGGCGGAAAATTCGGATCTGACTTCCGATCTGGTCGTTTCCCTGCTGGACGGGCCGGACGGGTCGCTCTGGATCAGCACCATGCCCGGTGAGGCAGGCGAAGGCTCACTGTCGCAGCTGGATTCCGGTCAATGGGATGTGCATACCACTGCTGACGGCCTTCCCTCTGAAGAGAACCGCATCCACGCCATCGAAGATAACGGTTTTGTCTGGGCCGCATTCGGCTCCGGCGGATTCGGAAGCGATGAGGATGACCCCGGTTTCGGTTTCCTGGCTGAATACACCGGAGAACAATGGAACACCGTTGCCCAAACAGATCAGTACTTTCAATATCTGTCATGGATGACCATTGATGACCTCCAGAACAAATGGCTCGCCGGTACATTCAATGTCATCGATGGCGGTGCAGGCAGCCTGAATCAGGTTTACCTGGAATTCACCGACACACCGGATCCGGAGTCGCATTACGAGGCCGGTGATGAAGTGACCCTGAGCTGGGACGCCGGGCCCAGGGTCCGCAGTACAACGCTGAGTTACCGGATTGATAACGAACCCCGGCAGGTGATAGAAGCTGGAATGGACACTTCCCAAACATCACGCACATTTGAACTGCCGGCACCCGATCAGCACACCGGTGACATCACTTTCCGGATTTCCTACGATGACAATGATGACATAAGCGACGAATCCGAACCCATACCGGTGATCAACCCCGACGAACCCTTTTATCATCTTCGCACGGAAAATCCCGACGGCTCATTCACACTTTACGATCCCATGCGGGATGGATGGAATTTCAGTAACACCGAGGCCAACATGTGGCCGGAATCAAAGTGGGATGATATTGAATACGAAGGACCTCTTTCCAGGAGGCCTTTCAATGGCGATCCCTGGATGTTCCCAAGCTTTGATTCTCTGATCCGGGCCTTTGGAGAGGATGATACTATTACAGGACATACTCCCATATTCAACAATATTATCCCGACACTCCGGGCCTCGATTGCCTGGCCCGTGCTCACCAACATGGGATTCAACGGAGTCTGCCACGGATTTGCCGTCAAAAGTCTGCTGGCGTTTTCAGACGGATTTAGTGCGCTGGACTCCGTAATTGAGGAAGACAGTCTGTACAAACAGGAACCAACTCACGAAATCCGGAAAAATATCAATACGGCCTGGGTTCAGCAGTGGTCACGGGACCATTTTATTGAAAATTTCCTGAACACCCTGAACAGGAACTTGCTTTGGGATCTGCTTGACCTGATTGAAGACGGGCAAAATGTGACGCTGGATGACTTTCTGGATGTGGATCTGTACCTGGCATCACCATCCCAGACGCTGGGCGACATACGCGACATGCTTGACACTCCGGCCGATCAGGAATATCAGCGGGCACTTCTTATGTTCCCCGAAGGGGATGTGATGGGAGCCCATTCTGTTCTCGTTTACAAGGCTGAGCAAAGTGAATCGGATCCCGATATCTGGAGACTCTACATCCACGACAGTAACCATCCGGATAATACTAACACTTATGTGGAAGTCGATCTGGATGAGGATTACTACAGCTATACCGAACCTGGAGGCAATGTTCGCTTCGAAGGAAATCACGGACTGTTCCTGAGCGACCGGGTCATTGGCTATGCATCCGAGTCGACCCTGCTTAAACAGAAAACCGTCGCAGATCAGGACAATCCGGTCGATCAAATCGACGATCTTGACGATGTCGGGTTTATGTACACATTCTTCGGAAATGAAAACGACATACGCATTACCGACGAAATGAACAATGAAGCATCCCTTCAAAATGACCGGACCACCAGCGACATTCCCGGATCATTTCCCATTGTGCCGCTTGTCGGTGGCGAACAGAATCCCATGGGGTACTTTCTGGTCGATGTGGAATATGATGTCGAACTGAGCTATCCCAATGGTGGTGAGGGACTTTTTCAAACCTTTTCCGGTGATACCGTGTACACCTACCGCAATCACGACGGTCAGCAAGATACGGATGACCGCCTGCGCTACGGCAACTCGATTTCGGTATATGGAAACGACCACGAGTTCGACATGGAGGTCATGGAAGACAACGACACCCGGCAGCGAATGTATGCCCTGCGGGATGTGAGCATCTCTGCTGAAGATTCTATTGATTTCCAGCTGGAAAACGACGGCAGACTTGCTGTATCCAACTACGGTGAGTCGACCGAACTAGATCTCGAATTGCGCACTGATTACAGTGATACCGATTATTTCCGGCACGAGGGTGTGACCTTTGAGGAAGGCAGTGCCTACCGGGTGGAAATCGATGACTGGGATGAGCTGCAGGACCAGGAGGTCACGCTACATGTCGACTCCGATATGGACGGGAACTTCGATGAGTCGCAGACGCTTGAAAATGTGGCGACATCCGGCGAGCAGGGTTATGAGCCGGATACGCCCGACGAGTTCGGACTCAAGCAGAATTATCCCAATCCGTTCAACAACCAGACCACAATCCGGTATGAGCTTCCGGAGGCATCCCACGTAGAGCTGGTTATCTATGATGCCCTTGGCCGGCACGTGCATACGCTTGTCGACGAACAACTGGACGCCGGAATGCATGAAGCGCAGTTTGATGCCGAAGGCCTGTCCAGCGGCGTGTACGTCTATGTCATGCGCGCCGGGGATTATGTTGCATCCAAAAAGCTCCTGCTGATGAAATAGAACCGGCAGTTTGCCGGCTGCGACCCGGCCTTACTTCAGCATAGTTTCTGACACTAAACACTGTCCGGAAATGTGACCCGCATTCCGGACAGTGCCATTTTCCGGACAGCACCCGCTTTCCAAACAGTGCGGAACGGAGGGCGATTTTTATTCGGCAACAATAAAAGAGACTACGGTTTTCGTGCAACCTTCAGTAAAAATACCTGAAGACGTCCGAATACGATCTTCATGCACACCTCCTCCGTGTACCCGGCGTTTTCAAATGCGGATACCCAGGATCTTTTTCGCGGCGTAAGCGCAGTGACTTCGTGAATGCCTTTCCGGGCGCAGGCAAGTGCAAAGTTTTTGTATATCAGATCGATAACGAAAGGCCTGCCGATCCGCAGCCCGTACGGCGGATTGGTTATCACACACCGGACGGTATCATCCGGCAGGTAATTCAGTTTTTCAGCAATTCCGTGATGGATGGTCACCTTGCCCCGAAGACCTAAATGATCAATATTGGCCTTCATCCCGTCAATACTTTTCATAAACCGATCGGCGGCATGGATTGCTACGCCGCACGGGCGGACGGACTTGCCGGTGATTTCCCGGAATGTCCGGGCGATGGCTTCCTGATCAAGGAACATCAGGTTCCGCAGCAGAAACCGGTCAGGATCATCATAGCTTCCAGCTGCCCGGCCGGTACACATCAAATGAGCTGCCAGCGGGATGGTGCCACCGCCGGCAAAAGGATCCAGAAATCCTCCCATCGACTGCCAGGATGATACCCGAAGCAGCGCAGCTGCCAGCGCGGGCTTGAGTCCGGCCGAATGAATGAAGGGCCGGGGCATCCGGTGATGCAGTGGTCGGCCGGATGTATTTATCATCAGCAGCAGATCCTTATCTGACAGCTCGGCCACGAACTGGACATCCGGGTCATTTAGATGAACCCAAGGTCGCTGGTCTTCCGGGCAACCGGCAAATTGCCGGGTAATGGCTGTACCTGTCTCCCGTCCGATATCCTGAGAGATGAAATCATGCGTGCCCTCGCGTTTGCCCCACACACCGAAACGCTGCCCGGGCTTGAGAAAGCGGGTATAGTCGATGCTTTCTGCGGCCTGTCGCACCTCTGTGAGTCCGGAGACCCGGAACCGCGCGAGAAGCAGGTACACCCGGCTGATGGTATGCACCTCCATATTCAGCCTGGCCAGATCGGTTTCGGTCACATCCGGGATGTAGAGCTTGGATCGTTTCAGAATTTCGGGCCTCCATCCAAAAGACCTCAGCTCCTGCGCAGCAATACCCTCCGTCCCCCGCTCACAGGCAACCACTACCTCACATTTTCTATTCTGATTGGAATACAAACGGATACAATGTTTTGTGTTTTGCTGCTGATCACTTTTCAGGAACAGCCATTTATCTCTGCTTGTTGAAGATAAAGAAACAAATACAGTCAGCTGCAATGTTAATTAACGGGGTTACATTATGTTCAGAGAAGCGAAACTGTGTTTAGAACAGTGAAATTTTTCCTTTTCCTGTTTACTTTTTCATCCATTGGAATCGACGCATGCGAAGAACAGCCCGAAGATCCAACTGACGGTAAGATGTTTGACGAAGAGGTACCTCTACCAATGGAGGGCGTAGAGGATCTGATATTCCAGAAAAAAACCTGAATTACAATAGCAAGTCGCGTTTTACATTTACCGTAATTATCATTTAGTTAATCCGGAATCGCCGGCAACAAGCGTTCCGGGCGTACATATGCTATAAATTGATAACAAGAGGAGGGAGTATGAATTGGTACCTGGAGGTTTTGAGGAAATATGCGGTCTTCAGCGGATGGTGGCTGTTTATCTCCCTGATTCCGCTCATTGGCGCCATCGTACTGATTATTTTCATGGTGCAAGACAGCACGCCGGGTCAGAACCAATACGGGCCGAATCCGAAAGAGATGACATTGTAAAAACAGTTGGTGCGGGAGTGCCAATAAAGCATCAACAAACCCGGTCCCGAGGGCGAAGATGGTGTAATATTTGGTTTATTGGTTTATCTGTTTTCTTTTTGAAGATTGTAATTGCATTGAAGAACACCAAGATGATTATCCAAAACATCAATTTTCAGGAACATCAATTTACAGGCCCTTGACTGCAACGATTCAATTTTTAGTAATATTAAACGCTGTTTTTTTTCTACTCTACGGGTTTCAGGCCTTACATTCCCGCAGGATGATAGAGGAATTCAATCGATTCGGCCTGACTGATACGCAGCGCAAACTGACAGGAGGTTTGCAAATAGCAGGGTCAGCCGGCCTCCTGACCGGTTTCGTTTACCCACTCATTGGTCTGCTGGCATCTGCAGGATTCACTGCCATGATGTTTCTGGGCTTCATCGTTCGCATAAAAATAAAAGACAGTTTTGTTCAATCTGCACCCGCTCTTTTTTTTATGCTGATTAACGCCTGGTTGACGATCGCGTTTTACGAACTTCTGAAATGAGACATCAGATTTTTCAAACGAGACTTCAGAGAAGTGCAATAACGAGTGAAATAACCAGAAAAGTAAAAGCCGGAAATGACTTCTTAAGAGGATCGCCGATTTTTATATGCATAGAGACCGCTCCCAGCATTAAAATGGCGATTCCATAAGCTGCAATGGCTTCAAATTGTGAATAATAGATAGAAATCAGGAGCAGAAGAGCAAGAACGACCTTTATTGAACCAACCACCCACATAAACCATACCGGGAGTCCATAGGCTTTGAACTCCTCCTCGATATTATTTGCATCACCGCCTCTCCACGATGTGGATTTTTTTGAACGGACAAGCCAAACGTTGAGAATACTCAAACCAACGATTAGTTTTAAAACTATCATCAAATATTCCATAATCAAGTTCCTTTAGTCGTAACTGACGGTTCTTTGTGTTGAGAAACGCTCGTAAGAAATGCCTGTCTGGCTCGCTGATACTGTACCACTCGTGCTTCCAGAATATAAAAAACATTCTCTCAGAGCAAGATAAGAGATTGATATCTCTTTACAGACCTGTCACGGAAACAGGGTTACATTCAAATTACCTCCGGTCCGGTCCCACCCTTCCGCCGCAAACAAGTCTCCTTCCGCATCGGCAACCAGTTTTTTCATCCGGTTGGAAGACACCGGCGGCATCATTCAAAATCCGGGCAACTGCAGGTTCTTTATCACGTGACCGATGCCAGCAAGGTCCAAAATGATATACATTCATTAGGTCAGGCTAGAGTAACGCGAAACCTGATAAAACTTTCCACATACATTGCCTCAATTTATAAAAATTTGAAACAGATAATGGGTACATTTACTAATATATTTTTATTTAATAAATGTCACATATGCAGCTTACTATAACCAGAAAAAAGAGCACTTTTCTCCCAGATCCCAGAAGGGTCATAGCTCGCTTTCTTTATACTTCCGATGAAAGAAGCAAAAATATTATCCGGAAGATATTGGCAATGTCGGACAGTGAGATCGGCGTTGAATTAAATCAGGTGCTAAGAGAGTTTTCCAAGCGTCACAGAAATATTTCAAGAACTTTAGGAATACATTTCAACAAATTGTCGAACTTATTTGATGAATTGGGAGTAGAGAAGGAAAAGATTGGCTCATCGCGAAAGGCACTGATAGGTTCCTGTTTTACAAAGGAATATTCTATAGAATCAGCTGCTTTTTTCAATCCGTCTATTGTAGAAGATCCCTATCAATCGAAATTGGCACCGGGTGAAAAAAGAGTGATTTTAAGTTTCAGGGCGACTGGTGAAGGGCACATATCATCTATTGTCTTTCGTTCCGCTGTTATAGACAGGAATGGCAATATGAGAGTCGAACCAGTCGGGAATATGCTGGCAGAAGCAGAACGAATCAAAAGGCATAAATACAAGAAAAAAACTTTTATAAATGAACTAAAGGAAATGTATGATATCGAAAATGACATTTCTTCCGTATTTGTACTGGAAAATCTGAGCGACCTTTTTACTTATGGTGATTTAAAAACAGCCGTAGAAGAAACAAGAAGAGTGCACCAGCTTTCATCCAGCAAGGAATTGATTATCAATCAAATGATGTGGCTGGCCCGATCACATTATGAAATTGACTTTTCACTTGATTCAGCACTGTCCGAAAGAGTTATTTTCCCTATTGGCAAAAGTGAAAAAAGTGGTATTGAGGATGCCCGTTTTGTCAAATTTACTGATGATAACGGTGAAGTAACATACTATGCGACATATACTGCTTATGACGGCAAAACCATATTATCGAAGCTGCTTGAAACCAAAGACTTTTATCATTTCAAAGGGATGCCTGTCCATGGTGAACTTGTGCATAACAAAGGCATGGCATTATTCCCGAGAAAAATAAATGGAAAATATGCCATGCTCTGCAGGACCGATGGCGTAAATAATTACATATCTTACTCAGATAATATCAATATCTGGAACGAAGCTACACTGATTCAGAAGCCGGAGTACCCCTGGGAGCTGCTACAGATTGGGAATTGTGGTTCGCCCATTGAGACAGAAGAAGGATGGCTGGTAATCACGCACGGGGTTGGACCCATGAGGGAGTATGCATTGGGTGCATCATTATATGAACTGGATAATCCTGAAAAGGAAATAGGCAGACTGAAGACTCCATTACTGACACCCAACGCGGATGAACGAGAAGGATATGTGCCCAATGTTGTTTACTCTTGCGGATCCATAATTCACAACGGATATCTCATTATTCCTTATGCCATGTCTGATTATGCATCCACCTATGCTACGGTTGATCTGTCGGAACTATTGACCGAGCTAAAAAAACCGAATTAGACGCCTTGTGCTGCTGGACCCCGTGCAGCCACAACCTATCCTGTTACGACTTCTCCTGTCACGACTTGTCCTGCCACAATCTGTCCTGCTACAACTTGTCCTGCCACAATCTGTTCTGCTACAATCTGTCCTGCTACAATCTGTCCTGCCGCAACCTGTCCTGCTACGACTTGTCCTGTCATGACTTCCTATCCAAAGCTTTTCTGTAAACCTCCATATACCCTTCAACCATTTTTGATTGGCTGAATTTTGAAGTCGCATATTCCCGGCAAAACTTCCGATTAATCAAGGGTATTTTTTTTATTGCGGCTACTGCTTCGTCAATATCATGTACTAAAAAACCGGTCTCTCCATCACGGATCAGTTCCGGCATGGAGCCTTTGTTGAATGCAATAACGGGCGTACCGCACAACATGGATTCCGCAACACTCAGCCCGAAAGGTTCCCTGAAACGGATCGGATGCAGCAGCGCATACGCTTCCCCAATGAGCTGGTCTCTCTCCTTTGGTCCCGAATTACCCACATAAATGATATCATCATCATTGATGAATGGCTGAATCTCACGGTCAAAGTATTCCTGATCCTGGATAATACCAGAAATGATCAACTTTCGCCCGGACTCTTTTGCGATCTGAATAGCTTCAGAAGTCCCCTTGTCAGGATGGATCCTTCCGAAAAAAAGCAGATAATCTTTTGGTCTGGGTTGGAATGAAAATTCACTGGGATTAATTCCATTATAGACGGTGGCAATATAATCAAGATCCGGGCTGCGGTCAGAATCACTGATTGAAACATAATGACAGGTGTTATCATACTTTTTATAGACGGGCAGGATTTTCGGGGAAGAAAATCCATGAATGGTGGTAACCATCGGTGTGCGGATCAGACGCGACCAGGTGAGCGGAAGAAAATCGAAATGATTGTGGATGATATCGAACTTGTCAGCCTGCTCCATCAGATGACTTATATGGAGGCACTCGGACACTTTCGGATCCATTTCAGGGTGTTCCGCATAGCCGTATTCACAAACAGACTCCAGCTTGCCTTTTGTGATTGAATCAGCAGTGGCAAACAACGTGACATCCTCTCCCAGTTCAATCAGCCCTTCGGCAATATTGGAAGCCACCTGTTCCCACGGCCCGTACTTACGGGGAGGAGTTCGCCAGGCGACGGGTGACAGTATGGCTATGTTCATTGGTTGAAAGTTGAAGGTTGAAAGTTGAAAGTTGAAGGTTGAAAGTTGAAAGTTGAAGGTTGAAAGTTGAAAGTTGAAGGTTGAAAGTTGAAAGTTCTTAAAGTGTAAGGTTTGCAGGGTTAAGAGCTCTTAGGGTAGGGCGGGTAATTGTTGAAAGTTGAAAGTTCTTAGAGTTCAAGGTTTGTAAAGTTGTCAGACCTAAAGGAGAGGGGTGGAGATGAGGATAGACCGTTTTGAGGAGATTAAATCATGGCAGAAATCAAGGGAGTTAAGTCTTTTGATTTACAAACTGTTTGAAAGAAGCAATGATTTTGGATTTCGGAATCAGATAGAAAGAGCATCCGTTTCTATTATGAATAATATTGCAGAAGGATTTGAACGTCAGACGAATAATGAATTCAGATATTTTTTATTTGTCGCAAAAGGCTCCAGTGCGGAAGTCAGGTCCATGCTCTACCTCGCAAAAGACATGGGAAGTATTTCAGATAATGATTTCAAAAAGCTGCAAGAAGTGACAATAGAAATATCCAAACTACTATCAGGCCTCATAAAAAAACTCTAAAAACCTTCAACTTTCAACCTTCAACTTTCAACTTTAAAAACTTCCAACCTACCTCGGGTTATCCAGACAGTGATCAACCAGTTCTTCGATATCTGCTGTTCCCACGCACATCACACTGTCGGCGCCACCCCAGTAGATTTTTATACTTCCGTCATCTTCCGGGACCACCCCACAGGAGAACACCACATTATGCACATAACCGGTAATTTCATATGTTTCCTCCGGTTGCAGAATCCACTCATCACCTATAGCAATAATTTGAGAAGGATCTTCGAGATGATGCAAAACAACGCCCAATCTGTAAACGCATCCATCCATGGTAGGAAATACGCCGTGATAAATGTGCAACCAGCCCCGGGGAGTTTTGATCGGAGGGGCCCCGGGCCCAATTTTCATTTCGTCCCAGTGGTACTGCAAGGGCTTCATGACAATTTTGGATTCACCCCAATATTTCAGGTCAGGTGACCATGAAATCCAGATGGACCAGGGCGATATTTCAGAATGCGGCCGGTCTAGCCTGGCATACAATCCGTTAAACTTTTCCGGAAAGATCACAACATTACGGTAATCAGCTTCTGTTATCAGTGAAAAGCGTTCAACCGTATCAAAATCTCTGGTTTTTGCAAGACCTATACGCACACCATGCCGGGAATAAGCACTGTACGTTATCAGGTACTCATCCTCCAGAAAAACGATCCGGGGATCCTCCACCCCGTACTCCTCGTATTCCTTGAATATTCCTTCGACGGCAGGAACCATGAAGGGTTCCTCATCCACTTCAAAATGAAACCCGTCATCACTGACCGCTTTACCCAAAATGCTTCTTCCGTTTCGCCTGTGGGCACGGAAAATCATGATGTATTTACCGTTGCATTTTACTACCCCTGCATTATGCACGGTAGTCACCGGATAAGGCACATCATCCTTTGTGAGGATCGGGTTATTATGATACCGTTTAATAGACATGTTTTCGATTATTTGACAATCCTGAAAGGTTAAAATAACCAACTTTCAACTTTACAAACCTTCAACTTTCAACTTTCAACCTTCAACTTTCAACTTTCAACTTTCAACTTTCAACTTTCAACTTTCAAATTCCTCAAATGCCTGCAGGACGGTCAAGTGCGAAATCAAATATGCCAGTGAACTTTCGGCACCCTGGTTTCTGTTAATCCCATATCTCTCAATACCATCGCAGCAGCCTTTGGTTTCAAAATCAAATAAGCTCAGCCGTATATCATTTTCACCAAGGAACCACATGAAACAGGTGAATAATTTTTTCAGGTAATCTTTGTCATTCGTTACATGAAATGCCTGATGATACATTAAAACCATTGCAAGGGCATCTACAGGCTGTTGGGCGTACATCGAACGTTTACCCTCTTTTTTAAACCAGTTTTCATTACCAATAATCGACAAATATCCATCCTTGAGGCTTTTTTCTGTAAGGAAGTTCATGGATTCCATTGCCACCTCGTATACCCTGTCGTCGTGAAGTATTTCTGCCGAATGTAAAAGAGCAAGTGGCAGCATTCCATTATCGTATGCCAGCAAGCTCTCAAACCATCTCCAGTCGGGCGTTCTGACTTCTTTATAGTGATGGATTAATTTTCCGGCAAGATTGCGCAATCGCTCGGTCATTGCGTCATCACCGGGATTGCTCTTCAGATAATAGCTGATACCTATCATTGTATTGGCAATGGCTCTGATAGATTGCAGTTTTTCGAAATTTGGGGAAGCATCAAAAAACACCAGTTTCCCGGTTTGGTAATACGCATCGCTGGGAGCTTGGGCAAGCAGAAATCCGAGTGCCCAGATGGCTCTTCCGAAGGAATCTTCAGAACCTGTTTCATCCAGAAAACTACGGCTGAAACTGAGGAAATTCCTGAACGTCCCGTCTTTGTTTTGCATATAGTGGATATAGCTCATGTATATGGGGGCCAATTCCAGAGCAAGCGTATCCTTTTTTTGCCGATATGCCATAAGAGCCATTACTAAAGCTCGTGCATTATCATCCAGGCAGTAGCCTTCTTTCAGGTTGGGGATACCAAACTTTGCATGCTGAATGATTCCCGTATCGTCGGTTAACCGCTTGATGTGAGCCAGTGAAAATGGAGGAAGCACAAGCGGGTCAATAGCGGCCTCTTTTAGGGGCAAAGCTTTTGGCTTGCCTTCAAGAATTCTTTCTGCAAGTGCAACATATTTTGCACCCGATTTTGGCCATGTAATGGTTCTGCCATAATCATGGGCCTTTTCACGCAGATCCATTCGTGCTTTCGGATTATCCAGCAGATCCATAAAAATATTTGAGAGCTCATCAGAATTACCAAAGTCGAAGAGCTTTCCTCTTCCATCCGCCAGTAATTCCGCGGCATGCCAGTACGGCGTTGAAATGACAGCCGATCCGACTCCTATGGCATAGGCAAGTGTTCCGCTGGTAATCTGAGCTTCATTCAGGTAGGGAGTAATATAGATGTCGGATGCGGAAAGATATTTGAACAGCTCCTCCTCGTTGACAAATTCATTCAGAAACAGAACATGGCCATCCAGTCTGAGGCTCTTCACCAAACGCTGCAGGTAATTTCGGTATTCTTCACCGGATTGGCGAAGGACATTCGGATGCGTTTTGCCTAATACCAAGTATAATACTTCCGGATGCTTTTCAACAACCTTGGGCAACGCATTTATTACGGTTTCAATCCCTTTATTCCGGCCTATGAAACCGAAAGTCAGGAGAAACTTTTTATTGTCGAGCTTGAACTCTTTCTTGCTCTGGAGCTGGTCGAACTGAATGTCCGGCACCCCGTGTTCGATATACTCGATTTTTTCTTCATCCACGTCGTATATCGTTGTAAGAAACTCAATGGCTTTGTGGCTCATTACAACTACTTTGTGCGCCATTTTGCATATTTCCTGCAATACCGCCTTTTCGTTGTAAGAGGGCGTTTTCAGGATGGTATGAAGCGTTACGACAAGGGGGATTTCCAGCCGGTAAAGCAAGGGAAGGATATAAGCTCCATTTTGTCCGCCATAGATTCCGAATTCATGTTCAAGAACACAGAGATCCGCCCCGCTGATGTTTATAAACTTTGCCGCCTTCAGATAATCGCGTTGATGCTCCTGTCGAATGGTCAGTTTGACTTCTTCGGGATAAGTATATGTTTGCTCATGGTCGTTCAGGGCAATCACCAACCCTTTATTGAGCGTCTCTGATTCATAATTTGTAACCGTGGAATTGAAAAGGTTTTGGGTAAAGGTACCAATACCGCACTCTCTTGGGGGATATGTTCCGATGTATGCCAGTTTCATCTGCTTACCGTTTTTGATTTATTACGTCATGCCGTACCGCGAGTATTCCCGAAAATCAGTATCCCGTCAACTTTCCGTCAGCGTTTCATTACTATCGGATCAGAAACCTGAAATGTATTTATGAACGACATGAAGTGCTTTTGACGGTTCAAGTTCAAACAGGAGCAGATTCATATGTTTTCAATTACTTTGAGGTCCTGTCCGTAAAAGCATGGATTGGCGTCGGTTACCTGACTATAATTTGGAAAACAATCGGAAAATAACTGTCGATAAAAACAGAATATGGACAAACCCCGGCAAAGTAGTGTTACAATTCTCTGCATTTTTGTTACACAGGTTACAGATTTTCACCCTTACACATGTTACAGATTTTCAGCAATAGGATATCCAGAAATGCTTATGACGATTTAAACATATGAGTAAATGAACGTAACATGGGAAAAGATAGTTATGATGCTGAGAAACCGTAAAACATATAACATTTTCCTGATACATTTGTAACAACTTACAGATCAGGAAACATTATCTTTATTTTTGAATGAATTTTGGATAAAGCCCGGTAAGTAAAAGTGCGCATCATGACCATGCTCATCTGACATCCGGTGTTTCCAGGCTTTCATGTTACACATCCGGATGGAGTACCTCAAAACCATGAAACAAAGACCAAGAGTCACATTTGCAGGAAAAGACAAAAATATCTTTTTCAAAACGCTGAAAAAGAGAGTTGACCGGCATTTCAAAGATCGCGGCATTTCCAGACATGCCAATGCCCAGATGGTGGTGAAGACCATTGTCATACTGGCCGTCTACACCGTCCCCTTCATCTACCTCCTCTACTTCCAACCGCCCTTGCTGCCGTCGCTGGTGCTGTGGCTTGTCATGGGCACAGGCATGGCCGGTGTGGGTATGACCATCATGCACGATGCCATCCACGGCGCGTATTCCTCCAGCAGCGTTGTTAACAAAATGCTGGGTTTTACGCTCAATCTGGTGGGGGGATCAAAGCACAACTGGCGGCTGCAACACAACATTCTGCACCATACCTACACCAACATCACCCACATGGATGATGACATTGCCGACAAAACGGTACTCCGTTTTTCACCGCACACACCCTTGAAATGGTACCATAAACTGCAGCCGGTGTATGCGTTCTTTTTCTACGGCCTCCTGACCCTTTACTGGGTCACCCTGAAGGATTTCGCACAGTTTGTCCTGTATACCAGAGATGGAGTGAATCCGAATACACGCTTCCAAAATATAAAGCTGCTGCTCGGAATCGTCACGATGAAGGCAGCCTATTTCATTGTGCTTCTTGGAGTTCCCACTCTGATCGGCATCCCCTTTTCCCATGTAATATTCGGTTTTCTGTTGATGCACTTTGTCGCCGGGATCATTCTCACCACCGTTTTCCAGCTGGCCCATTCGGTGGATGAGACCGAGTTTCCGGTTCCGGATGATGAAGGCAAGATCCAGAATGCCTGGGCCATCCATCAGATGGAGACCACCGTTAATTTCGCTCCAAAAAACAGATGGCTTTCCTGGTATCTTGGCGGATTGAATTTCCAGGTGGAACATCACCTTTTCCCTGGAATATGCCACGTTCACCATCCGGAGGTTTCCGAAATCGTCAGGGAGACGGCCCGGGAGTTTGATATCACCTATCAGGAACATGAATCACTGGCCGCCGCTTTGAAATCACATGTCAGATACATGATCCGTATCGGAAAGCTGCCCAGCTTGAACGACGGGATCGGGTAACAGAGCAGCATTGACTCATAGTACAACTTACTCTCAATACCGTGCTGCCGCCATAAAAATTACCTTGTCAACAATACCGATGAACAGACAGGTAAACAATACCAGATGGCTGTTACTAAAACAGCTTCAGTTCATATCTCGCATTCAGCTGATTCATAAGGACATACCTGAGCTGATCGATAGATAGATCTTTGAAGTTTTGGTTATATACGTCCTCAAATTGTTTTTTGGCGAATCTCAGAGGAGCTTGAAATGATTTGTTTTTTGGGGACAAGTGAGCTGTATCCCTGAGAGAGTCGTAATATGCTCTTTGGGCAATTCGGCCTCCCGGATAATCAAATCCTTTTTTGGGTTCAATATAACCGGATATTCTTTCGTCGGATTCCTGAAGCCACTGGATGAACTCGTTATGGGTATCCGGCAGGATGGACAATCGATTTTTAATTCGGTTCTTTTTCAGGACGGCATCATTCAGATAATCCGGATCATTGCATATGTTAAGGTACTCCGATACATAGATGTCTGGAAGAATCGTTTTCAAAAACTTCAGGGTGTCTTTTCGGGCAGGGGTAAAGTGCTGTTCCTCATCAAATTCCACTATTCTTGTTCCCAAAACCGGATGACCGATGACAAGTCCGTCAACATAGCGGGACAAGCTTGCTGACGAAAAAGATCCGTCAGAGTTCAGGGCTTGCAATATACTCTTGTAGCAGTCGATAACGTGATGATCAAAGTCGTAGTCCAGATAGTTATCAGACAGAAATACATCTGATTGGGTTATTGGTTTGCCAATACTTTTTGAAACGATGAATTCCTTGCCTGCCAATGCTGAAAATGCTTGGAAAAACCGGGCCTCATCTTTAGTTCTCTTTTTTTTGGTCCCGGCAAGAGTCTTCGGTTTTGGGATATCCGTTCCATCCGCAGTTGCTTCTTCGCCGGGTCCCTGAATGCTCTCCTGCTCGATATGCTTATCCAAAACATCCAGGATAGCGGCGGCAGGTGACTGGCTGCGGCCCGAGATGTACTTTTTGGCAATGGTTGGGTTTCTTACATCTTCATGCACATACAGGTCATACAATTCATCTATATGGATTTCTTCCGGGGAAAATTTTCCCCGCCGGATAAACGTGACGTACCGGCCTTCCACACGAATGGCTCTGTACGTCTTTCCCGTTACGCTGGTTGCTGACGATATCAGATTCAAGCGTCGGATAAATTCATTTTTTGTCAGTTTCATTATGACAGTTTTTGGATGTAAGGTCTTTCATAACAACTTGTTTTTACCATTTACAAGGCTCGCATCGCTTGCTCTGAAACCACCGAAACGTGATAGTTACCTCAATTAACGCTACCTCAGCTCCAGTCCATCCTTCCAATAAACACGCCAGGGCAGCCATCCGCCATCACCATAAAACAAATCGGGCGCGTTTTTGCTGCTCACAAGTTTGAACTTGAGGTTGCTTCTGGTTGCTTCAGATTAATCTCGCGTTACTTCAAGTTATTTCATGTTGCTTCAGGAACAGCTTTATGCTGCTTCGTGTTACTTCATGAAATTTAATGTTGCTTCAGATTGCACCAAATTGCTGTCAGGTTGCTTCAGGAACAGCTTCATGAGCAGTATAAGAATATTGGCGACAACCGGCAGTTCCTGTTTTAAGCAAATGCACTTGTTGCCACACCAATTTCTGGCTCGATAAACTTGAGGAAACGGGAAGCTTACACTATTTGTATGAAGAAACTGCCTGCCCGCAGCAGGGCGAACTTGTACGTTGCATCCCTTGCTGTCCCTGGATAGCAGGACGAACTTGCACATAGCGATCTTGCTGTCTCTGGAGACAGCAAGTTGGTCACTATGCGCGTATCGAGACGTGTCATGATGGACAATGTAACAAAACACCGACAGGAGTCATAGGTTCTGGATCACAAAGTTACACCTATAATTTTTTTCTCAATCACCCCAAAACCCTCAGCAAATGCTTCAGCTCCTCATCCGGTAGTTGAAAAGGCATGGCTGTAAGCATTAAACGGATATTTTGACCGGAGTGCCCCAATTCGGCTTCGTGAATGTGGCGATTGCGGCTGACCAACGAAAGCCAGGTTTCACGGGTGCATGGGTACATGAGACAACAAATAATCGATTTTCTGTCTGATGTATCGAATAAATATTCGCCAGAAGAGTTAATTGCACCGATCACTCCCGCCTCGTGCGTCACCGCATAAGCCAAAATCTGGTGCACATCATGTCGATGCCGATTGCGAATCTCCTCTTCGAGTCGCATCCAGCTATCCACATTCAGATCCTCCCAGTGGTCCTTATACTTGGCATCCACAATACAGCTGACCTCGTCCCGCTCGATGATGAGGTCAGGCATCAGATAACGTTGCGAGCCGGTGATGGGCGGATCCCAATGAATCGGAACGATGGTCTCGCGTGTGCGGCCGCGTTTCTGGAAAATTTTGAACAGGAAGATGCAACATTAACAAGGCTTTTTTCCCACGATTCAAGATTCGAATAAGTACCGCATCCCCCCGGGCTTATTGCACACAAAGATCATTATGATCTATTTTAAATGACCATTATTATTTTATAATAGTCATTATATGAAAAACCATACCATATCCGTCACCGAATTCAAGGCAAAATGCCTGGATATTGAGCGCCGGGTGCACGATGAGGAGGTTTCCTACACCATAACAAAGCGCGATGAAATCGTTGCGATCCTGCAGCCCGTTGAAAAGGCGCAGGGGCATGAAAATCCGCTGAAAGGCTCTGTGGTCAATGAGGGTGATCTCATCTCTCCGAAGCCGCCCGCGAGGTAATCGCATCGGCCGACGAGCTGGCCGTGAGCGCTATTTCGCTCGGAGCCACCCTGGTTACCACCGACGATCGGATCAGGATGTACAGGCACGTGCGCACTCTATGGTGAAAAAATCCCACCACAACACCGGAAAATCAATTTAAAAAGTTGTTGGAATGACACCGGTCGCGCTGCCAATTAGCGATTGGTTAATACACCTCATATAGCTACTTTTTCACATTGTCGCAGAAATAATCCAGTCCAGTAATGGCATTAAAACCAGCTGTTTGAAACCACCCCAATGAACACCGTTTTCACTATCGGGATCTTCCTCTGTTTCTTCCTTCAGTTTCTGCTGCTGACCAAAAAGAAGGCGCCCACATCCGACCGGATCCTGGCCGTGTGGATGTTCGTGATCGGCCTCCATCTGTTCAGCTACTATCTCTACTATCTGGGATTCTGGGAGAAATATCCGCACATGTCCGGCATCCACCACCCTTTCCCCCTTCTGCACGGCCCATTTCTGTACCTTTACGTGCTTTTTTCCATGAAAAGCGACCAGCGTTTCCACTGGAAGAACTATCTGCATTTCGGACCGGCGGCGCTTTTCTATATCTACATGATCCCGTTCTTTTTTTTCTACTCCGCGGAAGAAAAACTGATGGTAAATCACGGGGAGTTGGATGACTATACCGCCTTCATCATCTTTTCGCTGTTCGCGTTCTTCGCCTCCGGCATCGGCTATGCCATTGCTTCCTACCGGCTGCTGGGCTGGTACGAAGACCTGAGGAACCAGAATTTCGCCTACAAGGAATCAATCGACCTGAGCTGGCTGAAATATTTCATCTGGGGCATCGGGATGATTTTCCTGATTTCCGGTATTGTGGTCATGCTGGAGTGGGGGCTGGGGGTACACTTCGGATTCAACACCGACCTGGTCCTGTACGTGCCGCTCGTCGGCTTCATCCTGTTTCTGGGATACTCCGGCATCAGGCACAGGAATGTTTTCGCTGATGGAACCAGCCAGATCCAGCAGATAGTGGAACCGAAACCTTCCGGGGAGTACCTCAGGTCGGGACTCAAGGCGGAACTCGCGCAGCAGTACCACGGGAAACTGATTGCGCTGATGAACACGAAGAAGCCCTACCTTGAGCCGAAATTGTCCCTCGGCAACTTGGCCGATGAACTGGGGATCACCGCCAACCACCTTTCGCAGATCATCAATCAATACGAGGACAAGAACTTCTTCGATTTTGTCAACACATACCGTGTGGAGGAGTTCAAGCAGAGGGTCGCCGATCCGGACAACAGCAATTACAGCATCCTTGCCATTGCACTGGATTCCGGATTCAACTCCAAGTCATCCTTCAACCAGGTGTTCAAAAAGATCACGGGCAAAACTCCGACCCAGTATGTGTCGGATGCTTAGGAAATGCACCGGAAACTCAGGCATGAGTCGGATACCAGCCATGGTGCGGAAGCATAAGCCCTGATCGTGCCATTCATTCCCTTCCGTCGTGCACAGGGCAGCGTCCAATCCTGCAGGAGTGGGCCGGTCCGGTAGTACACACCTGCAGGTCCGGACGACCAGGAGAGCCCGCCTTCCGATATTTATCGCAGTTACCACACCATCCGTGGAACACAAACCGGAAACCTGCACTATGAAACGACAAAATATCCTCAAAAAAATCATCCCGTCCCTGCTGTACGGAGTCCTCTGCCTGATCAGCATTGCGATCATGGCATTCATCCTCTGGATACACCTCAGCAACAGCTTTGGCTGATCCTCCATTTGTGCATCGACCGATGTCCATCGACCTTTTTCCAACCCTATCCTTCATACCTTTTCCATCACCCAAAATCATGTCACGAAATATCATGAATCGAATACAGCTCTTCAACTTCCTGCTGGCGGCAATACTGATGCTCTTCATTGTCCCGAAGTCCAATTCGCAACCGGTCGCCCAAAGCACACAGACCCAAACCACCCCGATCACTCAAACCATCAAGGGCAACGTCTACGACGCCCAGACCATGGAGCCTCTCATCGGTGCTACCGTCATTATTCGCGATAGTGAGCCCCTGTTGGGAGCATCGACCGATGCCCGGGGCAACTTCCACATTTCCAGGGTTCCGCTGGGCCGGCATTCGCTTCAGGTAAATTACATCGGCTACGAACCGGTAATCATCCCCGAGGTGATGGCCACATCCGGCAGGGAGGTTGTGGTGGATATCGGACTGCGGCAATCCATATCCGAATTGGGCGAGGTCATCATCACCCCGGAAATCGTGAAAAACAAGCCGTTGAATTCCATGGCCACGGTGAGCTCCCGGTCGTTCAGTGTCGAGGAGACGCGGCGGTATGCGGGCGGCATGGACGATCCGGCCCGGCTGGTGTCCGCCTACGCCGGCGTTGCGGTGGGAAACGTCCAGAACAATGCCATCATCGTGCGGGGAAACAGTCCGAAGGGTATATCCTGGCGGGTGGAAGGCGTGGAAATCCCGACACCGCACCATTTTGCCGGGGGCAACGTGGCCGGCGGAGGAATTGTGACGCTCTTCAGCAGTCAGATGCTGGACAACTCCGATTTCCATACCAGTGCCTTCCCCGCCGAGTACGGCAATGCGCTGGCCGGGGTGTTCGACATGAACCTGCGCACCGGAAACAGCACGGTCCACCAGCACACTTTCCAGGCCGGAACCATGGGGCTGGACATCGCATCCGAGGGACCCGTCGTGCCCGGATCCAGCGCATCCTACCTGTTCAATTACCGGTATTCGACGCTGGGGCTGCTCACCGACCTCAATTTGATTCCGACCGATCAGGAGTTCCGGTACCAGGACCTCTCCTTCAAGTTCAACATGCCCACCCGGAATGCCGGCACCTTCTCCTTGTGGGGGGTCGGCGGCATCGACAAGGCCTTCGAGCCGCTCCAGACCGATCCGCAGATGTGGGATAACGACTGGGACCGGGTCTCCTTCGACTGGGGCATTGAAATGGGCGCGGTCGGACTCTCGCACCGCATCCTGACCGGAAAAAGGACGTATGTCAACACCACGCTGGCCGCAACGGGCATCCGCAACCGAATGGAGACCGTGCGGCAGGATGATGACCTGGTGGCCCACGATGACCTGTCTGCGATCGACAACTCGGGCAATCTGAGTATCGGCTCCTACATCAGCCACACGTTCAGCCCGAGGTTCACCACACAGACCGGGCTGACCGTCAAAAGGCTGCAATACAACCTCGACATCAACAGCACCCTCGAAAGCGATCCGTCAACGTACCGCAATTTGGTTGATGAACGCGACCACAGTCACGTGGTGGAGTTTTATACGCAGTCGCGCTGGAGCCTGTCACAAAACCTGTTGCTGAACGCCGGGGTGAACACCGGATACTTTGCCCTGAACGAGGCCTTCTGGGTGGATCCGAGGATCGCGCTGCGCCTGAACCTTTCCGGAAGCCATTCCGTGAGCCTCGGGTATGGCAGGCACAGCCAGCGTGAAGAGCTCAAGGTTTATCTGGTCAGAGCCGAAGCGAACAGATCCGATGCGCTCGCGGACACCGATATCCACTCGAACTCATCTGCGCTCGCGGACACCGATATCCACTCGAACCCATCTGCACTTGCGAACGCCGATATCCAGCTGAACTCCAGCACGCTCCCGAACGTGGACCTCCGGCTTTCCGGGGCGCACCATTTTGTGCTGGCCTGGGACTGGCAGGTCAGCGACAACATGCGCCTCAAGATCGAGCCCTATGCCCAGTTCCTTTTCGACGCTCCCGGCATCGCGGACAGCTCCTTCTCCATGATCAACTACCAGCAGGACTGGGCCTTCAGCGACGTCCTTGAAAACAACAGTATCGGCAGGAACGTGGGGCTGGATGTGACCTTCGAGCGGTTCCTGCACCGGGGCTACTACTTCCTGGTTACCGGATCGGTGTTCTCCTCGCGCTACAAAGGCGGTGACGGCGTATGGCGCAACACCCGTTTCAACAAGGGTTACGTGGCCAATGCGCTGGTCGGAAGGGAGTTTGCCTTCCGGGACAGCCGCAGGATACTGGGCGTGAACACCCGGCTCAATTTCATAGGCGGCGAGCGGGTCAGTCCGGTGCTGGAGGAGAAGTCCAGGGAACGCGAACTGGTGTTCTTTGATGAGACTCGGGCGTTCAGCAACCAGCTGGCCTCCACCGTGTACGCCGACCTTTCGGTCACCTGGCGCATGAACCGTCCGGGGTATTCGAGCATCTGGGCCCTGCAGGTGAAAAACATGCTCGGCAGGGCCACGGCGGAGGGGTACAATTACAACTACAAAACCGAAAGCGTGGAGCTGGACAAGAGCGTGATCGTGGTCCCGAGCATCAGCTACAAGATCGAGTTTTAGGTCCCGGGCCTGGAAAAGCCGTACACTTTTTTTCGATGAAATACAGGCGGTGCCGAATCCCAGCTCACTGCGGTCGGAGATACGATAGCCGGCTTTGACCATGCAGATCCGTGCCATCGGGAAGGTCAGGCTGGTCTCCGCAGACCATTTGCTGCTCTGGCATTCTTTGTGACCGGAACACATAATTCATTACATTTCCAGTATTCTGATAAAAAAAATATATCTGATATGTGATTATTTTATTTTTTGTACAGGTATCATCAGATTATCCAATAATGCATTATCGGCAATATCATGAATACTTATTTTGACCGGTCATTTCAATTAAGATATTTTGAGATGAATGACTTTGGCGAAGCTTCTCCCACCACAATATTAACACTGCTGGAGGAGGCCGCCGCGGATCACTGTCATTCCATCGGCCACAGTTTGTACGAACTGAAACGAAAGAACATCGGATGGATACTGCTTTCCGGTTACATGCAGATGGAGCGTTATCCCGTCTACAAGGAGAACATCACCATTCGCACCTGGCTCTCCACGTACACATCCATCCGGGGGTACCGCGAAAATATCATCTATGACGGAAACCGCAATATCATCGGCCGCGCCCGCGGTCTCTGGCTTTTCTTCGATATCGAAAAAAGGCGCCCGGCCAATATTTTTGAGGACATCATGCAGAAGTGGTCGTTCCGCGATGAGATGTGTATCGACCATAACATCACCCGGAAAATCAAACCGGTGCTTTCATCCGATATGTCACGCCGCTTCACCATCAACAAGTATGACGTGGATGCCTACGGCCACGTGAACAATATCCGCTATCTGGCCTGGCTGATGGAGTCAATGCCGGAGGATGTGAAGAACAGCTGCTATCTGCACTCCATCGACGGCCGTTTTGTGAGCGAAGCACAGTACGGTGACTCGCTGGTCTCTTTTACCCGCCGGCACCCCTCCGATGAACACGCTTATTCGCACTCCATCAAAACCGAGTCAAACGACAATGTCTGTGCATCTGCCGAAACCCTGTGGAAACCGCGGACACAGCCCGTAGAAGAATAGCCTCCGGCAGAAGAATGCACTCCGGCAAATGCTGGTGAAATTATTTCACCAGCATCATCGCACGTGTCTCTACCACATCACCTGCGGTGATCTCATAAATGTATACACCGCTGGACAAGCTTCCGGCATCAAATCGCACCTCATGCCAGCCCTCTGACTGATTTTCGTTCACCAGCGTGGCCACATGCTGTCCGAGCGCGTTATAGACGGTTAGCCGGACCTGCCCGGACTCCGGAACTCCATAGCGGATCCGGGTATCCGGATTGAATGGATTCGGATAGTTCTGCCTGAGCTCCACTTTATCCGGAACATCTGCGGTTGCATCTGCAGCGGTTGGGATGCCCGTTGAAAATGACCAGGTATCCGACCACTCGCCGACCGTATCTTCTTCCCAGACACGAATCCGCCAGTAGTATGTCATTTCATCCTGCAAATCATCAGGCTCGTACGTACCCGATTCCGATCCGCCTTCCAGAACAGCCGAAACGGCGAGGTCTCCTTCAAATTCAGAGTGTTCCGCCACCTGCAGTTCGACACTGTCGGCTTCTGCCGGGTGTTCCCATTCAAGCACGACATCTCCGGCCGTCAGGTTTTCCGCACCGTTTTCCGGATTAGTCAGCGACGCTATACCGGGCTCCACAACTCCAGGATCATCATCGGCCTCACCAAATGTCAGTCGGATATCCGGCAGCTCCCGCCAGTTATACCCGTTGCCGGCCGCATTTTCCGGATCCACCTCTTCTTCGCCATACCAGAAGAGCGAAAGTGGCTCATCCCGGTCTGTGCTGTAGAAACGAATACCCGGCATGGCATCGCCAAGGTCACGGTCATCATCGCTGAACACACCAATGACGAGATTTTCACCGGCATCATATTCAAACGGTTGCTCCAGTTCAAGGTCCAGCCAATAAGCTTCTCCGGTCTCCTCCATTTCCAGCTCGCCCTCATAAACCAGAGTCAGCTCGGGTTCCGGGACCCATGATTCGTTATCCTCGAAGGACTCGTCCGCAGTAGTTTCCATGTAGATTGATACATCCAGAGTGGCGTCCGCTTCACCGAGATAATAATAGGCCAGTGAGGTTATGGTGCCCGAGCGGCCAATTTCGTTACCCGGGAAGAGCGTCTGAATCCAGGCCGGATTGTTTGAGGGGTATACCGGATAGTAATCTATACCGTACTCCTGGTCACCAATGGCAATTTTATTTTCTCCTGCGGCTGTTCTGAAGCTCCAAACCTCGCCTTCGGCTTCAGAAACGGCGTTGGACTGATCAACCCGCCAGTAATATGTTCCGAAAGCTTCCAGCGGGGCGTCAAGCAAAGCAGCAACTGAATCTGCCGGCAGGGAATCGACCGGCGCTCCCTGATAAAGAATGTCATCTTCATCCAGCATTTCCGATGTCCCGAGATACACGGTCACTTCATCAGGAAAGCGCTGGTTTTCCCAGGTAAGTGACGGAATGGCCGGAACATTGTTCTGATCATCTTCAGGATAAGGACCGGTAGCCGGCTGCAGCGGATTGACCGTCAGCGAGACGGGGATTTCGTTGGTTTCAGATACGGCATCACTTCCCGTGATTTCGATAACACCCTCATACTCGCCTGTTTGCAATGATGACGGATCCAGAGTTACGACGACGGAGTCGACTGATCCTGCCGGAGCTGTTCCGGAGGTCGCATCAGTGGTTATCCATGGTTCATCGGTAACTGACCCGCTCATTGAACTGCTCTCTGAAGTACCGGTTATGCCGGCTTTGCCATGAATAGACTCCCCGGACTGATCTACTGTGAGTGACCAGTCCAGATTTTCATTTCCGATGTTGGGAATATATACGGGGATCTCAACGGACTGATCCTGTTGAAGAGCGAGGGTGAGATCAGGCGTATGATAGGCCGCTGCCGGTCCCGGCGTGCCCTCAGATACTTCCGGATAGCGTGCCAGGAAGGCGCTTCCTGAGCTTCCGGTAAACCGGAAATCACCCCAGGTCCAGATTTCATCATCAATTACCGCAACCCCGCTTCTGTCATTCCGTGAAGTAAAGGATTGCTGCAGGGCGTCCCCTACTGCCACCCATTGAGCGCTACCTTTATCATAAAGTGATATTCCGTCAAACTCAATGTCGTCAATCTCCGTGTTTCTTCCGGCCACATAGAGAGCATTTTCATGTTTGGCCAAACTACTGACCCAGGCACCGTATTCGCCCGGCCATGAAAGCCAGCTTTCGGTTTGCGGATGCAGCAACGAGATATTGTTGGACAAATCCTTTTCAGAGGTAACTTCACCGTCATCATCAAAAAAGCGAACCCAGCCGCTGGCGCTGTGGGCGATATACAGGAATTCATTGCTTTTCAGGAGGTCTACGGAGCCGCCCTGCGAAGATGACAGGTATCCCGGATACCAATGCGGTTCATCGGTCTCAAAATCCAGGCACATGATATTGCCTGTGGTATGTTCTCTGAAATTTGAGTTTACCCAGAACAGCGCATACAGACACTCTTCATCATGGGCAAGCGCATCGGCCCGGCGGTGATCAGGTGCAATCAGACCACGTGTATCCGGCCAGTCAAGCGCATCTGTATCCGGGTTGTAACGAACCAGGTCGGCACGGCCGGCGGGTGTATCTTGTCCGAATAGTGTGGCAAATCGTCCGGCGACATAGAGCTGTCCGCCGGCAAACTCCATATCGCGTATCCAGTGGTCCTGCTGCTGGCTTTGCCGAACGCGGCCAAGCGGGTCCCATCGTTCGGCGACAGGATTCCACTTCAGGATATTCCCGCTTTCGGTCTCGCCGTCCGGCAGGGTGATCGTGCGGGTGCTGAGGGCGGCATAAGCTGTTCCGGTGACCGGATCGGTAGTCACCTCATAACCGCGTCCGCCGTCGTAAGGGGTTGCAGCCGTTTCAGAAGGCACAAACAGCCCTGTACTCCGGTCGAAAACCGCAAGGTGCGGGGATGCAAACATCTCACCGCGGTTCGCGATATGATGGAACCCGCCGGCTATGAACAAGGTGTCACCCACGGCATCCAGACTGGTGACCTCGTCGGAGAAACCGGTGCCAAGCGCATGCCAGGTATCGCCGTCCCAGCGGGCGATCCGGTCAATTTCACGCTGATCCGTGAGACCGTCATCAATATGAGCACGATCGAAACGTCCGGTTACAAAGACATCATCCCCGTTCTCCGGTATAAGAATGTCGCGGATCAAGCCCTGCCGCCGAATCGTTCCGTCGGCATCGGTGAATCCTTCGCCAAAAGGACTCTCGTCAACCTCATTGGTCAGCAGTTCGCCGGTTTGTGTGTTATACTGCGCATATGAATTGACCTTGAAAGTCTCTTGTCCGTCCGTTCCGGCATTTTCAAAGTAACCGCCGAGATGAAGTATGTCACCTGATGCGACAATAACATGCATGGTGCCATAGTTTTGATCGAAAATACTCTGCCATTCTGATCCGTCCCAGCGGGCGAAGGTGCGGATTTCCACTTCCACCTCCCGGTCTGCATCGTTATATGCTTTCCAGAGCGTTCCGCCTACATAGAGATTACCGTTATCATGCAGATGAATGGAGCTGACCCGCGGATTGGGAAGCCCGGGATACTCATCACTGATTCCACCGCCGATTTGTCGCCAGCGCCCATCGTAGTAGGCCACTCCGCCAATAACTATGGTCTGATTCTCATCCTCTATGGCATCATAATTCACGGCCGCCCGAAAGTTGCCGCCGAGATACAGCCGTCCATTATCTTCATCATACTGCATGTCATAAACACAGGCACTGACACCGTTCCGATCATCCGTACCGGCCTTAAGCGGGCGCCAGTTGTTTCCGTCCCAGCGGGCAATACGGTCAAGAGAACGGCCATCATTTTCACGAAAACATCCGCCGGCATACAAGCTGTTATCGGCATCATCTGCAAAGGTTTCCACACTGCCGCCTTGGAGTCCGCCGTCCATTTCGGACCAGCTGCCTGTATCAAGGTTTTTCCGGACAATATTCGAAGTTGTTATTTCGGCATCGCCGTGCGGTGTTACAGAGTCAAAATTTCCGCCCGCATAGAGCATGTCTCCGTGGATGTGCAGCGCCCGCAGATCCCCGTCAAAATCGGCGACCGGATGCCAGTGTTCTCCGTCCCAGCGGGCAAGTCCGGATGTGGTATATGGTCCTGCCTGATCAAATTCACCACCGACGTAAATATCCCCGTCAGGTCCTTCCACCATGGCATAACCTTCATTCGAAAGCCCCAGGCCGAATTCGCCTTGCCATTGCGTCTGTGCGTCCGCGGAAGTATGCAGAAAGAAGAAAAAAAGAAGGGAAAGAAAAGATAACCAGTTGTATCGTTTGCGCATAGTCATTGTGTTTGGTGCTCTCTTTTAAAACAAGCTCCAAATCTCGTGTTCGCGCAAACAAAAGTCAACAATTTTATTTATTTGCGTGTATCCCGCTGCCTGTCTGCTGCTTCGTCATAAATATCTGCAACTGCACATGCTTCAGACTGATAAAGCGTACTTACGGCCAGGCTGCCCAGGGGATGCGGGTCAGTATCAGTCCGGCTATCACAAGGTAGGATAAAAAAGAGTGCAGGTGCTGCAGCCCGATGTACATGGTGGAATAAAGATTAAGGAGAGTCAGGAAAATAATAATCTGAACAGGTCATTCGGATGAGCCGCTCTGAGCTTCCTTCTAAGCGGCATTCCGGAATTAATTTCTGAATAAATGCCTGCAAATAAAAATGGAAAGCCGTGGGGTCTCTGGTGAACGCTCTGCATGTAAGTCACACCGGTAATGGTTCGAAATGATTGTAAGTACCATAAGCTTCATTGTCAGTACGCCCGGGAGCGCATACATAAACAAGTTGGCTTTCCGGCTCAAGATTCCTTGATCAGGCCCGAGCGGTACGCCTCCATCAGCTTTTTAAGATCGTCGATGCGTTTTTGTATCTCTTTACCGTCGTCGGTGTCGCGCATGCGGATTCTTTTCGTGTTCTGCTCCAGGATTTTCGTCGTGGAGTGGATGTCTTCTTCCGACTGGATTGCCTTGCGGGTTGACTCAAACGGCTGGTGTGCTGCCAACAGGAGTCCGTATGAATTGAAAATCAACGTGTAACCGGCTATCCCGGTTTTCTCCTGATAAGCTTTGGCAAACCCGCCGTCAATCACAATCAGCTTGCCGCCGGCCTTCACCGGGTTCTCCCCTTTCTTCACCTTTACCGGGACATGACCGTTGATGATATGCCCCTTTCGGGGATCCAGCCCGAACTCCCTGAGAATCTCTTCGGCCACATTCCTGCGGGTTCTGAATTCATAATAGGGATTCATCTTTTCCTTGTGGGTTTCCGGATCATCGATGAAATAGCGTTCAAATGTGGCCATCTTTTCCTTTCCGAACAGCGGAGACTGCGCCCCGCTCCAGAGATACCACATGGTATCCTGGCCATGCTGCTTTTTTTCCGGATCATGTTTGGCAAAAAAACCTTGTCGCGCGAGCCGTTCAAGGTGGTCCATGAACGCTTTCGGACTCAGATATTTCCCGTTGAGCTTGAAACGGAACAATTTGCCGTCTGAAGTCATGGGTATGCAGCCGTGGTAGAGCAGGTTGTTGTTGTAAGTGAGGTACATGCTGCCCTTTGAAAAGAGAAACCGTACATGTTTTTTAAGCCGCTCACTGTTGGTGAAAGACTGGCCGATTTTATCCATCACTGATTTTTCATGGTCAGAAAGCCTGTTAGGGTTATCCGGATCAATGGTGGGAAAATGGGTATCGATCAGTGCATGCTCTTTCCCGTCGATGCTGATCACTCCCTTGCCGAAGTCAATCCTGTCCAGCAGCAGCCGGTCTTGCATCTTGTACTGCGATCGTCTTTTTATGACCTGCCCTTCGAGCTTCAGCTGGATGATAGTGATCGCCTTGTGCATCCTTGCCATCAGCAGCTGATCGTTTTCGGTAAGCTCGCTCCCGGCATTCTTTAGACGAAACTGCGTACAGGGGTCGTCACCATACTCATCCATAGCGAGTGAGACCAGCGGCAGCATGGAGATAGCATAGCCGTTTTCAAGAGTTTCCATATTGGAGTAGCGCAGCGAAACGCGGATCACATTGGCCATGCACGCCTCACTGCCGGCCGCGGCCCCCATCCACACGATATCGTGATTGCCCCACTGGAAATCCACGGCGTGATGCTCAAGCAGCGTATCCATGATAATGTGGGCACCGGGTCCCCGGTCGTACACATCCCCTATCACATGCAACCGGGAAATGGTCAGCCGCTGAATAAGCCGTGCAAGTGCAGTCATGAATGTCACTGCCCTTCCCGTTTCGATAATGGTCCGGATGATGGAGTTAAAATAATCCTGCCGGTTTTTGGCACTCTCCTGTTCATGGAGCAGCTCTTCGATGATATAATGAAAATCTTCGGGCAGAATTTGCTTTACCCGGTTCCGGGTATACTTGGATGAGAATATGCGGCACAGCCTGACAAGCTGGAACAAAATTCTCCGGCACCAGTCAGCCGGATCATCCAGATCTTTCATCATCAGAGGAATTTTCTGCTCCGGATAGTAGATAATGGTGGCAAGATTCCGCCTCTCCTGGTCCGTGAGTGTGGCCCCGTAAATCTCATCGATTCTTCTTTTTATGGAACCCGAACCGTTTCGCAGCACATGTATGAACGACTCATACTCCCCGTGGATATCCGATACAAAATGCTCGGTACCCTTTGGAAGCTGTAAAATCGGGCTGAGGGTAATGATTTCTGTGGACGCCGCACTGATGGTCGGGTACTGCCTTGATAGAAGCTGCAGGTATTGCAGGTCTGTTTTACTGCTGTTCATTACAGGATTCTGTTATTCGCGTTATATGTACCCTCTTAATTACGTTTGATTTGCATAAATATCAAACGGTTTGTGGCGAGATCCCTGCAGCCTGAAGAGTGATGCCGAGATTACCGTTGGTTGCATACTTACCCGGTATCCTGCTGGCTGGTACCTTTTTCATCCCGGGACTTTGCCATGCCCTGTTTCGCACCAAAACATCCTTCGACCGGCTAAAAGAGCAGCTTCCGGACAAGTGCAGCCGCAAGGATATTGGTTTTGCCGGCGATATCCTGGAAGAAGGAATTGTGCTTGCCGGAGGCGGAGCCCTGCTGAAAAATCTTGACAAGCGTGTTGCAGAGCGGACCGGCCTGCCAGTTAACCTAGCGGAAGACGCGCTGGCGGTCGTGGTTCGGGGAACCGGCGCCGTGCTGGACGACCTGGAGTACTACAGAGCCGTGCTCGTTTGATTCAGACAGGGCATCCGGCAAATGCGTTTTGCTTACTGTGCCCTGTTTGGTAATCGCATTATCCACCATGCAGTTGTGGAATTTCCCAATCAAAGCGCCATTCTGACTGAATTGCCGTATATTCCCGGGTGCGTACAGTCACCTTCACCAATACATCCGTATAAAACACGTACCGGTTCCTCACTGGTACAAAAGCCATTGGACAGCCTTTTTTTCCTGATCATTACTGCAATTGCCGCCGCTGCCTTCTTCATCAAGGGGCTGACCGGATTTGGTCCGGCACTGATTTTTATTCCTGTCGGTGCGCTGTTTTTTGCCCCGCAATCTGTTATTGTGGCAAGCTCGTTTCTGGATCTGATAGCTGGGCTTTTGATGTGGCGGACGGTCCGCAGCGTGCAAAGCCTTCCGTTCCTGGCCGGGATCATTGCAGCCATGGCCGCGGGAACCGCTGCCGGCGTATTCCTGCTCAGTTATTTCCCGGCGGATACTTTTCGTGTTCTGCTGGGCCTGGCGGTTTTTATCCTTGGGCTGTGGTTCGCCGTTTTCCGTACCAAAATGTCCCCGGGAAAACTTGAGGCGCAACTTCCCGAAAAATGCGACCGCAAGGATATTGGTTTTGCAGGTGCTTCGGGTGTATTAGGCGGACTCTTCGGCATCAGCGGGCCGCCTATCATCTGGCACCTCGGCCGGCGCTTTCAGATGCACGTTTTCCGGGATCTGCTTATTGTGGTTTTTGTTTTTGCCGCTGTTGCACGAATTGTATCATTTTCGGTTGCCGGACTGGTTACCACCGAGGCGGTGACGTTTTTTGCTGCCGGAATGCCGGGCCTCTTAGCAGGGTTGTATATCGGCAACCGGGTTTTCCTGAAAATTGATGAAGTTCTGTTCAGCAGAGTTGTCGGTACGGTGCTGATTCTGTTTGCCGTGCTGCTGATCATTTAATTACTTCTGCAAATCGTTATTTTCGGGATGAAAAAAACAACTTTCCGAACAGAACGTTTTGAGGATATGATTCAATCTTATCATAACGATGTAAATAAATTTGTCATAGTCGGCGACCGTGTACTGCTGAAGCCACGCGAAATGGACAGCCGTACCGAGTCAGGTCTGTATCTGCCTCCGGGAGTTGGGAAGAAGGAAAAAATTCACAGCGGATACGTTATCAAAGCCGGCCCCGGCTACCCGACCATGGCCGGACTGGAGGATAATGAGCCATGGAAGCAGAATAACGAGAAGGTGCAGTATATCCCGCTGCAGGCGCACGAAGGCGACCTTGCCATTTATCTGCAGGATCATGCCCACGAGATCGAATTCGGCAAGGAAAACTATGTTATTGTGCCTCATTCAGCCATTCTGATGTTCATCCGTGAGGAGTTCTGATGTGATCCACAGGACAACACGACACGAACCGGGCCAAGCCCGGCTTACTGCCTGACGCACCGCACCGACAATCCGGCCGTCTTGTCCCCGTCTCTTCCCAGAATCTCAGAATCTCCATAATAAAGCCGGTAATACCAGGCTTCGTGTGGCCGGGAACCAAAACCATCGGTATCAGTCCACCAGAAGCCGTAGTAACTCTTGCCGCTGAAGGTGCCGTTTGCGAGCCGGAGTCCGCCCGGAAGACCATTATAACCGCTTTCGTTGGTGCCGTTGCCGTTATGTATCCAGCCATGGGTGCTTTTCATCTTTTCCCCGGCTACCTCTCTTTCGCCGAGTTCCACAGAAAGCCGGCTCCATGAGTAGGGGCTGCCGGGATCCCTGCTCGCAGGATGCCATCCAACCGGACACAACCCGCGGGGATCTGACACGGCGTACCAGTTGTAGAGCTTGCCGTATTTGGTATCGTTGGACATATCGTTGTAATACACCGCCCAGGCTCCGGTCGACAAATCAGTCCATTCATCTGCATCCGTGATATTGGGGATGGGATCACCGTTACGGTAATGGCTCACCCTCAGGTTTTCTGCCATCCACCATTGAGTGCCGGCCCGGACGATGGGATAAACATTTCCGTCGATGTCTATGACAACATCTGTTTCGGGCTCGCGGCACAACCCGAAGAGCGACTCCTCCCGCTGATCCGGGTCGCCCTGATAAAGATCCGACCAGGCGTAATAGCACAGAATATCCATATCGGTCAGATGGCTTTCGTCGAAGGATACCGGTTCGCCGTCTATGAATTCCCAGACGACGGTGTACTGGCTGTTCATGTCGAGATCGAAGCGGTCGGTGCTGTCGCCGCCTGTAAATCCATCGCCGTTCAGGTCGAACCGCGAGTAGTCCAGGGCACCATCGCGCAGCCGCAGCGAATCGATAATGATTCTCAGGTCGTGATGATCAAATACGCCGTCATCGTTTACATCCAGCAGTGCAAGACGCGCGTTTTCGCCCCCGCCTGCCAGTACCGCGGCATAGGCATCAATCACCGGCTTCGGCATCTGCTGATGGCAGCTGAAGCCCGGTGTATTGCGGGAGGTGTCCGCCACCGAGGTGCTGAACATGATGTCCATAACATCATTTACGGACAGCTCCGGGTTCACCGCCCACACATAGGCTGCCAGACCTGCCGCCTGCGGGGTAGCCATCGAAGTGCCGGTCATGTACGAAGTGCGGGGGTCAGAAACGGGAACAATACATTCACCATCTGACTCAAAAAGGCAGTCTCCGAAAGACCAGATATCGGTTCCCATGGCCGATAGTGATCCGCCCATGATCGAGCTGTAACTGGCGCATCCGGGCATGGGTCTGCTCCGCGCCTCTTCCGAATCAAGATGCCCTGTGTGGACACGGTTTTCGATTACAATGGTATTTCTCAGCCTTGGGACAGGCCGGTTATCGAATAGCATGTCACGAATTGTCGCATAGGCGAACATGCTGTTGTCAGACGCCGGCCATGAAACAATATTCCCGTTGTCATAACGATTGTTGCCTGCCGATGTGAAGTGAACAAATCTGGTTTCCAGACCGGCGTTGAATGTGTGGATGTTCTCACCTCTTATACGTGTGATCCACCTGATGGCAGACTCTTTCTGGTTGGCAATATTCCGGCTGTTCAGGCTTGTATTGACGACAATCCTGGCTTGTTCATCACCGGCAATGATCTCCCGGATCGTGGATATGATCTGATTCATGCGTCTTGGCCAGGTATTCAGCAGCGTATCCGCGAGGTCCACGGCCCGTACGTGAAGCCGCTCCGGGAACATGCCGGTCACGTCGTTCGGTCCGGATTCCAGCGTCTCCACCGGGTCATACATGCCGCTGATAATGCCCAGTACGTGATATCCGTGATTGGAAGTGGCTCCGGTGGCAAAATCAGCGTTGCGAAAACTGGCATTATATCCTATACCCGGCACACCATCTCCGAAATAATCAGCAATTACAATTTGCGGACGACGATCCATATCCGCAATGGTACTCCGCATATTCCATGCGGCGTGAGCGCGGGCAGCAAGATGATGGTCAATCCGAACCATGGACGTCGTGTGCCCCGGTATCTGCTGGATGCCGCCGGGCTGCTGATTCGCGTCATTGATCGAGTCAGGGCCTTCTACAATTACGGATTTGGACGCCATCCAGACGACAGGTTCATTGCGGATCTGATCAATGAGATTGTTGAGTGCATCAATGCTTCCGGGATCCGGCACACGGATGACGAAGATGATATTATCCGAAAGCATACTCACAATCTGCGCGTCATAAGTATCCAGCAATTCGTTCATCTGGCCCACGGTTGCATCCGGATCCACAATAAGCTCAATTTCGGTACGCAGTACTTGTCCGCCATAGAGCAGTTCCGGGTCCTCAGTAACCGCATTCCCGGGATAGAGTATCCTGATATCCAGATCATAGGCCGCGTCACCCGCACGCGCCTGCGGTTCGCCCGGAAGCAGCACTCCCGCCTCATCAAACCGCAAAACCACGGTAGTATCCACCGATGCAACCTCAATTTCGTGCGCCAATTTCAAGCCGCTGCCGATCGCTCCTGATGCCCTGTATACACCCGATTTAAGTGTCAGGGTCTCAGGAGTGTTTATGGATGTGTGGAAATGTCCGGATGTAATATCCAAAGGCATGGGAAGTCCGGTTCCATCCGTATCGGTGACCAAAAATTCGACAAGATTGTTGCGCGATATCGACAGTGTTACATGCCTGCTTGCCGGTATGTTCAGATCGGCCTGATAGGTATCGTACCGGTCCTTTTCCACCCGGATGGTATAGCTGGCGGCAGTGGTCTCGGGTGAGGCGCCGGAATGGTCTGACGCGTCATAATCCTGCCGGGTACGGACAGGCACCTGGCCATGCACTTCAGGTGCACGTCCCGGCGCCATCGAAAACGCAGGTCCGCCCCGGTGTACCCCGCTTCCCATTCGGAACATGCTTACTGTCCGGGACTCGTTTCCATCCACCCGAAGGAAATAGACTCCTGTAGCCAGATGACCCAGCGACATGGTGAGGGTATGATATCCCGAACGGACCGGCATTTGCCGGGTGGCCACGCGCCGGCCCAGAATGTTGTAAACGGTTACGGTGATGGTCTGATCTTCCGGCACGGCTATGTCGACTCGTGTCTCATCCTGAAAAGGATTGGGATAGTTGGGGCTGAGTGCAAGTGCGGCAGGAAGATCCGGCGGTTCATCACTGCCGGTGGGCAGGGATAAAACAACATAACCCCGGTTGTCAGTATACCCTGACCCGATTTCTTCGCCATCGCTGAACAGCGTCACCCATGCTGAATGCAACGGCCTGGCGGTATAATTGTCCTGTACCCGAACCTCAAGTGATGTTCCTTTTGCTGAGGTAATAAGAAACAAAAAAAGGCAAAGGAGGGCTGAGGGGCGTACAAAATGCCTGATATTCATGATGAAACCTCCCGATATCTGTCCGGTAAAGCCACTCATGCATTGCGGCAGAAAAGCTGCCCGAAATCATCCGGAGCGGTTTTTTTAAACCTGTAATGAATTGCGGAATTCCATCAATAAATAGCAGAATTACAGGCCGCCCGGATGCACATTACTTAAATCAAAATACTAAACAAACAGCTATGTTTACAATATTTTACACAGTGATTCTTGTTTGCCCGGGCTTCTGGTTTGAATACTTAGTTTTTGTCCAAAAATCATTATAGCAGGTCAGAGCTTCCGGATACACGCATCGCGGCAAAGTCCTTCGTACAATACCGGCGAATCCGGAGTCCGTCCGGCCAGCTCTGCAGCCCGCATCATGATCTGTTTGCCGCCGGCTGCAACGACATCCGGTATGCCGGCGCCGTAGTACACTTCTGAAATTCCGGCCCATATCACCGCACTCATACACATCGGACAGGGCTCCACTGTTGTAAACAGCCTGCATCCGGACAAACCGGCACTGCCCTGTTTTTTTCCGGCCTTGCGTATCGCCTCTATTTCAGCATGTGCAGAGGCGTCACTGGCCGCTCCAACCCGGTTGCCGGCCTTGCTAATGATCCGGTCATCCGGCCCCACAATTACAGCACCGTACGGTGTACCGGACTCACCGGCCATGGCCAGTGCCAGCTCCATCCATTGCTGCTCGTTTTCCTGCGGCAAGCGATAAGCTGCAATATCACTGACCTGTAATTCAAAAGAGCCTTCCTGACCGTCTTTGATCATCAGCGACACTTCTCCGCTGTCCGACGGATCCAGGTCCGGCGCATCCGGAACCTGACGTCCCCGGAATACCGGACGAAACCGGTCAAAAGGCAGCCATATTTCCTCATGGCTATCGTCAGCAAGTGACAGCGAGCGGTCTGACAAACCGGTGGTACCCGGATTTTTCCAACAACCGGAATGATCCGAATGCAATGCGTCGCGTGTGTCAAAAACGGCCTCGTACGAAAACCGGTGCAGCTGTCCGTCCTTTCCGGTTTTGATCCTGAAGCTGTATCGCTTTCCGTCACCAGCAAGCCGCAAACGAAACCCGGCAAAACCACCAAGGCCAAGGCGGCAGCGAGTCCGCACGGATGCAAAACCTCCGTTGTTTTCCAGTGAAACCTGCCCGTGAAAACAAAGCTGCCCGGAACTGTTGAAGCCGGCATTGGAATGTGAACGGCCTCCCATCACCGTGTCATTGACCGGCTCCCAGAGGATACCGGAATGGGTCAGACCGGTTAGCATCGCGAGATAGTCGTGTTCCGGAATCTCCCCGGGATTTCGCGAAGATGTGCTCTTATGACGGTTTTTCATGATGGCTTACCGGGTTGCATTGAAGTTGCTTTGAACGTATCTGCTGCAGGCCGATCAGAACATTTCCCTCATTGGGATCATTCCGGGACCAGCTCCACGGTAAACAGCACCCGGTCCCCCTGTTCCATGACCCGGTCAAGCTCCTCCTGATCAGCACAAAACGTTTTTAACCGGATGGCATCACAGCGCAATGACAGGCGGTCGGTAAGAAACGGCCAGGGCGAAACAGCACATGTTTGCAGAAGGCCATTGGCTTCCGGACCGGCATCGTTTCCGGCAGCTTCCTCTTTATTTTCCAATTGAATTGTTCCGGATCCGCTCTTGCCGGAAGGCACATCGGACAGCGCCGATTTCTCCGCATTCCCGAGAATCACATAAAGGGACAAGTAATCGAAGGCGGACAGAAGCCTGCGATGCTTTTCAAGGGTGTCATCGGTAAGAAAGCTGCTGTAAAACTCATCCCGTTTGCAGCTGGTGATCAATCTCTCCTGAAGCTCCTGCTGTTTCTCTTTGAATTGCTTCGCTTTGCTTCGAATATCATCCGGTTCCCCGGAGAAATCGTGCATGGAAAAAAGGTTCATCACATGCCTGGATACCAACAGTGCGGCATAACGGTTCGATTCTGCAACCAGCGTCACCGACCGATCCCAAATGTCCATATGCTCTCCAATCGGCATATTCCGAAAATCATAGGGCGCGCCGGTTGCAGGATTCCGGACAAGGCGCATATCCCGCCCGGTCCACCCGTGATCGTGCCGGGCAGCTGCCAGGCACATCTCCTTCCATGGTTCCGGCCGTACATAGCCGTTTCCACCCCAATGTTCTGCAATTTGTCCGGACAGCCATGCATGAGCCGGCTGGGTAACCAAAAGCAGGTGATTTTTTTGTTCCCGGATGACCATAGCACATTTAGTTCTCTTTCTGAAATTCTTTGTGTCCGTTTCTCTTATTTCAACATTGTTCACCCGGACAACATTCAGTCGGAATGGCCATACCCGTCTTCAGCACAGGCGTTTCCAGCCGGTTTAACATCCTTGGAGCCATCGTGCTGGAATTCTATGTGGCGTATCCGTTTCAGCGACCCGAAAGGGGCACTCATTTCGGATTCCAGTTTACGCCCGGATGGTGAACCGGACCGTTTTTGCCTCAATGCAATGCCATCAAGGGGGAAAAGGCAGCAAACCCTAACACATTGTTAGCGTAAATTCATAGCAATCATGATTTTACGCTATCAGACCGGGAACTATTCTGCCAAATCTGAGGTTCTGGAAAAAGTGCAGTGCATCATATGTAAAAACCACTCCCTTAACTTATAATAACTAATTCAAGCCATGAAAAATCTAGCCCCTTTCATTCTGTCTGCACTTCTGATTGTTGTGAGTGCATGTGATGTGACCAACGTCAGTGAAACCACTGACGGACCGGATCTCCGGAAAGACAACAATTTGCCGGCATTATTGACAAACATCGCCGGTACGGAAAGCAGCTCCACAATTGTCGATATCGCAGTTGATAATGATGATTTCAACATCCTTGTCGAAGCTGTTCTGTTTGCCGGACTTGATGGTGTACTGAGCGGCAAACGGCAATTCACGGTTTTCGCCCCGACCGATGAAGCCTTTGTAAATCTTCTCGATGAACTTGGCTTAACTGCCGAAGAATTACTGTCAGAAGAAAGGAAGGAACTGGTCACGGATATTCTGCTCTACCACGTTGCCGCCGGCAACCGGATGTCCGGTGATGTGGTCAGCTCGAAGCAGATCAGAACACAGCAAGGCTCATTCATTAAAATAATGAGTGAAGATGATAGTTTCTTTACAGGCAACGAAGACAGATTCGCAGAGTTAATTGCTGTGGATATCGAGGCCAGCAACGGAGTCATCCATGTAATAGACACCGTCATGCTTCCGCCGGAGGAATTCAACCCGGGCAACAGAGCCCACAGGGGGAACGGCAGGAGATAACAAAGTCCATAACCTTCGAAGCCTTGCAGGTACTATCTGCAAGGCTTTTTATTTTATATTCAGTACACTGTTTTTCTGTGCCCTGAACTCCATTGAAAACCGGATAAAAACTATTCCAACAGCATTTTGCAGGATCTGATGATCGCAGATTTTGCAGCCGGATTTTTCCTGTCTTAAAATGCCAGCCATCTTTTTTCGTTCGTAATATAATTCCAGATTTATATTTTGAACGTACAATCATCAGTAAAATCATTTTTTTGTATTGTGACGGTGCGTATTGCTGACTCATGAGCCCTCTTTTATTACTTTTTTAATTAATGGTGGCACAGCAATACTCCGGGCAGTTAAAGAAAAGGTATTCAGCAGCGGTCTGACTGTCAGGCCGATGTCAAATACATTATTTCAGGCAGGACAGATATTGCAGTGAAGACGATGCACAGACGTATTCGCATAGCTGTTTTGGTGATGGGCTTCAGCGGACTTGTGGCCGAAGTGCTTTTGCTGCGTGAGCTGATGATCGTCTTCGCGGGGATCGAACTGAGCATCGGCATCATCCTGGCCAACTGGCTGATTCTGGAAGCTGCAGGATGCCTCACCCTCGGCAGAATCGCCGATAAAACCAGATTCAGGCTCGAAACATACACCATTATTGCGGTCCTCTTCTCTGCCGCATTCATAGCCGCGATATTTTTCACGCGCATCCTCAAAGGATTGCTTGGCGTTTCGATCGGGGAAAATGTGGAGCTGCTCCCCATGTTTTACTCCTCGTTTCTGATCCTGCTGCCCGTCTGCATCCTCCACGGCGCCCTGTTCACCATCGGGTGCCGCATTTACGCAATGTACTCGGATAATGACAGCAGTTCGGCCGCAAAGGTCTATGTGTATGAAACAGCCGGGACCGTACTGGGAGGAGTCATCAGCACATTTCTGCTCATTCCATTTCTGCATACCTTCCAGATAGCCGCAGGTATCGCCTTGATTAACATCCTGGCCTGCCTCTACCTGCTTTGGCCCCGGGCTGCGGCACTAATGCGTCCCGCAGAGATAAACGGCACGTTCCGGAAATTCCTGAAGGGCGCCCTTGCTGTTCTGCTGGTTGTAACCGGATACGCCCTGGCGGGCGGACCGGCAGACGCACTGCACAGCCGTTCGGTCGATATGCAGTGGGAGAGACACAATGTCGTACACTACGAAAACTCCCGCTACAGCAACATCAGCGTGGTCGAGCGGGACGAACAATATCTGTTCTTTCTGGATGGCATTCGCGAACTTATCACGCCGGTGCCGGACATCCAGTTTGTAGAAGAGTTTGTTCATATGCCGCTGCTGGCCCATCCGGATCCGCAGGAAATACTTATCCTGAGAGGCGGCGCCGGCGGCATCATCAACGAAGCGCTGAAACATCCGTCCGTCCAAAACATCGATTATGCCGAGCACGATCCCAGGCTGATCGACATCATCCGCAAGCACCCGACGCCCCTGACAGAATCGGAGCTTGACGATGAACGGGTGAACCTGGAACATACGGACGGCCGCCTGTTCCTTTCAAAAACCTCCGGGCGGTATGACCTGATTTTCATCGGCGTGATGGAGCCGTCAAATCTGCAGGCGAACCGGTTTTATACACGGGAGTTTTTCGAGCTGGCCAAAAAACGACTAAGCGAGGATGGAATTCTGGTCCTCGGAGCACCCGGGTCACTGACCTATACAAGCGATGAGATCCGGGATCTCAACAGCAACGTCTTTCATACTCTCAGCAGCGTGTTTTCCCATGTCCGGGTGAGTCCGGGAGAAAGCAAGCACATTTATCTCTCCTCCGATTCAGAGGAGGTCATGCAGCTGGACATGATGAAGCTCATGGAGCGGCTTGAGGCGCGGGATATCACTGCAGAGGAGATGGTGCCCTGGGACATTGAAAAAAAACTGCATGCCGGATGGCAGCAATGGTTCAAAAACTACATCGACGGACACACCACCGAAATCAATTACGATTTCAAGCCGATCGGCATGTTTTATCACATCGCCCACTGGAATACGCTGCATGCCCCGGAATTCGGCTCCTGGTTCAACCAGCTGGACCGCATCGGGCTGAATGTCATCATTCCGGTGCTGGTGGTCATTCTGCTGATCCACTTCCTGATCAGATTCGCAACCGGAACATATGCACGGGGCGCCATCCCCTTTGCCATTTTTGCAAGCGGCTTTGCGGGGATGATATTCAGTCTCGTTGTGATATTCATGTTTCAGATCACATACGGTCACGTGTTTTCATGGGTCGGTCTGCTCGTGGCCGCATTTATGGCGGGTGCCGGCATCGGGGCGCTCTTTCTGACCCGCATCACTTCCGGCGAAGAGCACGGTCGCCGGCTGTTCCTTTACCTGGAGGCGGCCATCATCGGCTTTGCCATCGCCCTGCCGCTGATTTTCCTGGCCGCCCGGGCACTTCCGGACACGCAGGCCAGCCTGATTTTCGTGCGGATACTGTTCCTGGCCGTTGCATTTGTGAGCGGAATGCTTGTAGGCGGACAGTTTCCGCTGGCCAACAAACTCTATCTGAAAAATCCGGAGGGACTGAGCAAAACGGCCGGATTGATTTACGGCTCGGATTTGCTGGGCGGATGGCTTGGCGGCATCCTGGGCGGCGTACTTCTGCTTCCGGTCATGGGTCTGACCGGCACCTGCATCACCGTGGCCCTGGTCAAGCTCACAAGTTTGATCATGATGGCAACTGTATCCGGCGGTAACCGGAAAACCGCTGCACCTGTTCCAAATAAATAACAGACAAGGATTATTATGGATACCTCTGAATATAAAAACCTCAGCAGACGCGCATTTCTTCAAAACACGGCAAAAATGTGTTGTCAGGCCGGTGTGGGCTGCATCATGCTCGGAACACTGGGCAGCAGTTTCGCGGCACCGGGCAGATCCGACGGGACTCCGGCCATAAATCCTGATTTTGAACCGGGATACCTGAAGCTTCACCGGACAGGCGAGCTGAAAGAGCGGGGAGACAAGCTCTGGGCCATGATGGAGAACTGCCGTACGTGTCCGAGAGAATGCGGCGTCAATCGTCATGACGGAGAGACCGGATACTGCCAGTCACCCGGCACGGAACTCCATATCTCATCGGCAATGCCCCATTTCGGTGAGGAACGTCCGCTGGTCGGAGACGGCGGCTCCGGCACCATATTTTTAGCCCATTGCAGCCTGCGGTGCGTTTTTTGCCAGAACTGGGAGATCAGCCATCGCGGACGCGGAAGCGAAAGAAGCATTCAGGAAATGGCCGGACTGATGCTTCAGCTGCAGCAAATGGGGTGCCATAACGTCAACATGGTCACACCAACTCATTATCCTGCCTTCATAGTGAAGGCGATCGACAAGGCAGTGGAAAACGGGTTCCGGCTGCCGATCGTATACAACACCTGCGGATGGGAGCGTCTTGAGACCCTGTCCCTGCTGGATGGCGTCATTGACATCTACCTCCCCGACTTCAAGTTCTGGGACAGCGACCTGTCGAAGGAACTCACCGGTCAGGCCGAAACGTATCCGGAGATCACCAAAAAAGCGATCCTGGAGATGCACCGCCAGGTCGGTGTGGCCAAGCCGGATGAAAACGGCATCATGCACCGGGGTCTGATGATCCGGCATCTGGTTATGCCGAACGAAACAAGCGGATCGGCAGAGATCATGGACTGGATTGCCGAAAACCTGCCAAAAGACACCTATGTCAACATCATGTCACAGTACAATCCGCAGCACAAGGCCTACGACTATCCGGAGATTTCCCGGCGTATCACCACGGATGAGTACAATGCCGTTGTCGATCATGCAAAGGAGCTGGGGCTTACCAATCTGGACATCCAGAGACGTGGTTGGCTGCGAAGGTAAGGGGCTGCGCCGTTTCAGGCAGCCGATGGAATATTAAAAAACCTTAAACAATACAATTGCCCGATTTTACGTATTGTCAATAATTATTTCTCACTCCGATTCTGCGGATTAGCTCTTTTTTTGGTGTTAAAGTTAAATCAATAGAGAATCACAGCAATTCATCTCACTTGCTTTAACCCTGCTGCTCTGTTCCATGTAGTACAAGTAAACCGGTTATCTAAATTTCTGCATTGATTTTTTAAAATAAATTTAAAATGTAACTGCAAGCCGTTTTTTTTAGTTTATTTATCTTTAAAACACCAGTCAACAACTCAGGCATTATCAAAAAACGTATACTGAATTGAAATCTTTGCGAAGTACAACCTGGGTTATGGCAGTGGCTTTTGTGCTGTTCTGGAACTCCGGGTTTATCGGAGCCGACTACGCCCTGCCCAATTCCGGCCCGTTCACACTGCTTTTCTGGAGATACTGGCCGCTTACGCTCCTGCTTCTGAGCTGGCTTCTGATACGGGGACATTTTGTCTGGCCGGGACGCAATGCGGCACTTACATCCATGGTTATCGGCATCCTTGCACACGGTGTCTGGCTGGGGTGCGTGAAACTTTCGCTTGATTACGGAGTTCCAGCGGGCATCGTCGCCCTGGTAGTAGCACTCCAGCCCATGGTAACCGGCGCCTTTTCCGGTTTGATCACCAATGAGCACACTCCGCTGCACCGGTGGGTCGGACTGATCATTGGTTTCATCGGGGTGATGATTGCCGTGCTTTACCGAACCGATTTTTCCGATACAGAGTCCATTTTTGGCTACTTCATACCCTTCGGATCAGTGATTGCCATCACAGCGGCAAGCCTCTACCGGCGCAGAATGCAAGTCACCGGCAATGATGACCTCCTCCCGCTGCCTCTGGCCCTTTTTTACCAGTGCCTCGGTACCGCACTCGTGGTGACCATTCCAGCCATTGCCTTCGAACAGCTTGCCGTTGAATGGGTACCGGAATTCATTGCCACCACGATATGGCTGATGCTTGCCGTTTCGCTTCTGGCATACGCACTGATGTGGAACCTCCTGAACCGTATTGACGCAACCAGGGTAGCAAGCCTGTTTTATCTGGGTCCGCCCGTCACCATGCTCATGGCCTGGGTCGCATTCGGCGATCAATTGCTGCCAACGGACCTGGTTGGACTGGGTGTGGTCATGGCAGGAGTTTTGTTAAGCCAGAGACGATAGGTCCGCTCAGAAGTACTGTCACAACCCTGTTGTTCATATCTTTGCACGATAATCAGGATTACTGCGGCTTAATAAGGAAGCAAGCTTGCCGGGGACAACCCCTGCAGAACGAATGAGCCGAAAGTGTTGTAATAAGATTGAAAACAGCAATGTTGCCCGGGCAAGCCCCGGGCCCATGATACAAATCCGTAATCAGACAGGCAGCCAGAAATGATGTGTCATCTTTTTGCTGCTTGCCCTGTCCGGATGATTCCCGGATAAATGAAACCTGTTACTATTGCTTATGAAAATTGCATTCTTCACGGCCAAGTCGTACGACAAATATTATTTCAATCAGCAGCTTTCCGGCACCAGCCATGAAATCACCTATTTTGAAGATGCGCTGAACACTGAAACAGCCGTGCTTACACGTGGTTTTGATGCGGTTTGCGTATTTGTCAATAATCAGGTCGATCGCGAAACTATCGAGCTGATTGCCGGTTATGGTGTCAAAGCGGTTGCTCTGAGATCGGCAGGAGTCAACAATATCGATCTTCAGGCGGCCGATGACGCCGGGCTGCACGTGTTCCGTGTTCCGGCATACTCCCCGGAAGCCGTTGCCGAACATACCGCAGCGCTGATTCTGACACTGAACAGAAAAACCCATAAAGCCTACAACCGGGTCCGGGAAAATAATTTCTCACTTGAAAGCCTTACCGGATTCAATATCCACGGCAAGGCGGTCGGCGTGATCGGTACCGGGAAAATCGGCGTGGCTTTTTGCCGGATCATGCGTGGAATGGGCTGTACTATCAATGCCTTTGATCCCTGGCAGAACGAAGAGGTGATCGAAATGGGCGGGAAGTACATGGAACTGGACGAGCTGCTGGCCAACAGCAACATCATTTCGCTCCACTGCCCCCTGATGCACGAAACCAAGCATATTATCGACAAGCAGGCTATAGATAAGATGAACAACAGCCCCATGCTCATCAACACCAGCCGGGGCGCGCTCATCAATACAGCTGATGTGATCGAGGGGCTCAAAGAGAAAAAAATCGGGTCACTGGGCATTGATGTATACGAACAGGAAGAGCATATCTTCTTTCAGGATCTTTCTGAACAAGTTATCGAGGATGACGAAATCGCACGGCTGATGGCATTTCCCAATGTGCTGATCACCGGCCATCAGGCATTCCTGACGAAAGAGGCCCTGAATGAAATTGCAAAAACGACCCTGAATAACCTTTCCGCCTTTGAGGCAGGTGAAGAAGTGGAGAACCGGGTCCGGCCATGATTCTTTCCCGGATCAGAACAATCGCATCAATTAACTGACACCAACTGTTTTGCGATCCCGTTCCGCCGATATCGCCCTGCTCACCGACCGCAGATATGCCGGATCCGACGCCCCGCCCGGCGACTGGTATGTCGCCAATATCCTGCGGGAGGACCAGCTGCTTCAGAATGCCCTTGCCCGGGCCGGATTTTCATCCGTCCGTCTGGACTGGGCTGATCCGGATGCCGACTGGTCCGGCTTCCGCTGTGCCGTTTTCCGCACCACATGGGATTATTACGAAAGGATTCCGGAATTTTCCGGCTGGCTGGATCGCATCGAACCGCAAACCCGTCTCTGCAATCCCGCTTCGCTGGTACGATGGAACATGGACAAGCATTATCTCGCTGATCTGGAGTCCCGGGGTGTCCCCGTCGTACCCTCGCTTTTTCTGGAAGCCGGCACGGCACCCGACCTCAGCCGGCTGCTGGAAAAGGCCGGATGGAGTGAGGCTGTTGTCAAACCGTGCATATCCGGTGGTGCGCGTCACACCTGGCGCGTTGACCGGGGCAACGCCCGCGAACTGTCTGCCGCCATCGAACCGCTCATGGCGCAGGAATCCTTCATGCTGCAACCCTTCATTGAGGATGTCCTTCATACGGGCGAAATCACTCTGATGGTAATTGGCGGCCGGTATACCCATGCGGTTCGAAAGGTGGCAAAACCCGGTGATTTCCGGGTACAGGATGATCACGGGGGCTCGGTTCATCACTGGAAGCCCACATCCGGACAGGTGGAAATCGCTGAACGCGCAATGGCGGCATGTCCGTCCCCGCCCGCCTATGGCCGGGTTGATCTGGTCCGCGATGAACGCGGACAGTGGCTGGTCATGGAGCTGGAGATCATCGAGCCCGAACTTTGGCTGCGTCATCATCCCGAAGCCGCTGAAGCGCTGGCCCGAGCGATTATCGGGGAGGTGGATTGATTGCCATGACAGCCTGTGGCAGTCAGAGTCTTGATTATTTTTATCATGGCCACTTATCCTGAACTTATGAATCCATTTTAACTGATGACTATCACTCTCCACTTATTTCGAAACGATCTGCGACTGCTCGACAATCCGGCACTCACGCATGCGGCACAAAATGGCAGCCACCTGATCCCTCTGTATGTATTGGATGAAAGGGTGACAGGTAAAACCCGGTTCGGCTTTCCGAAAACAGGCCCTCACCGGCAGCGATTTCTCCGTGAATCACTATCTCAGCTGGATAAGAGTTTGCAGGCAAACGGTTCCGGACTGCTTGTCGCAACCGGCCGGCCTCATGAGATCATCGCATCCTTGTGTGATGCCATGGATATTTCGCTGGTCACTTTTCAGGAGGAAATAGCACCGGAAGAAAAAGAGACGGAACGGGCTATAAGGGAAGTCCTTTCGGCCCGTGGTATTTCCCTCCGCACATTCCGGTCATTCACCCTGTTTCATCCGGATGACCTGCCCATGCCGGTCTCCGGGACGCCCGACGTCTTTACGCAGTTCCGCAAACGGGTGGAAAAATATTCTGAAATCAGGCCGGCGCTGCCTGCCCCTGAGTTTCCGCCGCTTCCACCCCTTCCGGAATCGTTGGAACATGCACCGGGAACCATCGGCACCGGAAAGGCTTCGCTGGATCATGCTTTGCCGCAAACGTATACAGAGCCGGATCCGCGAGCTGCCATCGTATTCCGGGGCGGAGAGGATCAGGCACTGGCACGACTTGATCATTATTTCTGGAAAACCGACGAGCTGCAGAAATACAAATTCAAGCGGAACGGACTGCTCGGGCCGGATTACAGCTCCAAATTCTCCGCCTGGCTGGCCAACGGCTGCCTGTCTCCCAGAACAATCCATGACCAGGTGAAATTGTACGAATCCGAACGGAAGAAAAACGTCTCGACGTACTGGCTCATTTTCGAACTCATCTGGCGCGACTATTTTCATTTCATCATGGAAAAGTACGGCGCCCGGCTTTTCCATCGCGACGGCCTGTCATCAGAGCCCGGCAGCTGGAGCACCGATCCGGAACGTTTTCAGAAGTGGCGGGACGGAGAAACCGGCATTCCGTTTATCGATGCCAATATGAGGGAACTTGCCGCGACGGGGTATATGTCCAACCGCGGACGGCAGAATGTGGCTTCCTATCTGAGCAAATATCTCGGCATTGACTGGCGGATGGGCGCGGAGTGGTTCGAATCCATGCTCATCGACTACGACGTTCATTCCAACTGGGGCAACTGGGCTTATGTAAGCGGAGTGGGCAATGATCCTCGGGACCGGTATTTTCATATCCTCAATCAGGCCCGCAAGTATGATCCCAAGGGAGACTACGTTCGTCACTGGCTGCCCGAACTGGCCGGCCTGCCGGAGGAGCACATCCACGAACCATGGAAAACAGTGCATCCCCCGGCAGCATATCCCGGACAGCTCATTGATTTCGAGCAGACCGTCAAACGGCTTTCCGGACCATGATCTACTTGGCCAGGATCATTTTTTGGGTCTGACGGAAGGAACCTGCCTCGAGGCGGTACAGGTATATACCGCTGGAAAGGGACGCGGCATCAAAGGTCACTTCATGTGTACCTGCCGAAAGATTCTCATCTACCAGCGTCGCCACCTCCCTTCCGATAGCATTATACACACGCAGTGTAGTCTGTGCCCGCTCAGGAAGCACAAATTGAATAGTTGTGGCCGGATTAAACGGGTTCGGATAGTTTTGGCGCAGTTCAAACCGGTCGGCCAGCTGAGGTTCCTCCTGTCCGGAGGTTAACACTCCCCGCTCGATTGTCACCGAAGCACCTGAACCGATGTGGAAGTAACTACCATCGGTAGCTAATGCACGGTGATAGACAACAGCTTCCGTTCCCGGTTCAACACCAAGATCATCCAGCAATCCGTCAACATCTGCAAACGTAAGATTGAGCTCTTCCTCTTCGCCAGCGTTTGCGGCAAAAACGACATTCTCAAAATCTTCATCCAGGGCCAGTTGCCATACATAAACCACGCGGTCGCCGTCCGGATCTTCAGAGCTGTTCCACTGTGGCACAAATGGCGTACCGGCATCGCCCTCGATTACTATTTCTGCGCCGTCGCCAGGAGCCGTTATAGCGGGATCATCCACCGGTGCACTGTTGGGATCCAGCAGTAATTGTCCGCGAATTTCCCCGGGCTGATTTTCTTCAGAATGGATATTGACATAGAGTTCACCCGCAGCCAGAGCAAGGATATCATGCTCTGTCAATTCGAAGGTATTGGCCGGCCCGGCAACGACTCCGTCCCGTGCATCTTCTGCGTCACCGGTATCAACATCAAAAGGAAAAGCAACGCTACCGTTCTCACCAGCACGACCATAGTGGATGTGCGCCCCCGGTGATTCATTAAAATTGCTACCAAGATCGGAAAAGGACCCGGAAACGGTGAGCCGGTTACCACGCAGTTCTGCTGCAATTCCGCCGAAGGCATCGGTAAACACAGGCTGAACCTCTGCCTCTCCGGTCAGATTGGCAGCAAAATAGTGCTGAGCAAACGGAAGCAGGCTTCCGCGGATTTCACCTCCCGGCCACTCGGCCGTGTGCACATTAAAATAGGTCTGGCGATTGACCAGCAGTGCCACATCCTCAGGCTCGAGCGTGAACGTGTTTTCATCAGGTTGGTAGAAACCGCTCCGGTCATCGTCTCCAACGCTTGCCGGATTGGCAACGAGGACGCCACCGGACTGCCCGGCATAACCGACATGGATGTGTGAACCGATTCCCGTGTCGTAATCGGATCCCAAATCACTGAAGGCGCCGGTCAGGACAATCTCACTTTCATCCGCATACCACTCAACAAGTACGGCACCACGGCCTTCGCTGGTGTTGCCGAACTTCTCGATACCGGATGAAAGCGGCGCATAGAAATAGATATCCGCTTCCGGAACTACCTGTCCGCGAATTTCTCCGGCAGGATACGCTTCGCTGTGAATATTAAGGTAATGCTGTCGTCCGGCCAGTCGTTCAGCAATATCGCTGTCCACATCCTCAAAAGTATTTTCCATGGGATGAAATACACCCGACAGTCCATCGTCAGAAGTTTGGGCGGTTAGTGAAAGTTCGACAGGTCCGTTTTCTCCCGCAAACCCGACATGAAGATGTGCGCCGGAACCGGTCTCGCCCACCTCCTCAATATATGGTTCACTGAGGCCTTCGAAAGCTCCGGACACCACCAGATCAGATCCGTCCCACTCCAGGAAAAGTCCGCCCTGGGCAAGGCTGACATTGGCAGGAACTTCATAACCGCCGGAAGCATAGGCCTGGAAGCCGGCCGGTCCGTCGGGCACCAGTTGTCCGCGCAGTTCGCCTGCAGGATTTCCTTCTGTATGGATATTGATATAGAGCCGGCGGTTTTCAAGCATGTTGAGCTGTTCGCCGGTCAGTGTGATGGTCTCATCGATATCTCCCGCAGTGTCACCGTCGCTGAGTTGTGGAGTAAGTACAACCTCTACGCCACCATTCTGTCCCGCAAATCCGGCATGAATATGTACACCGGTTTCGGCAATCGGTTCGACCGGACTTTCGAGTCCCTCAAAACTTCCCGAAAGGGTCAATTCGGCACCATCAAGCGATGCCGTTATATGGCCAGTGGCGGTGGTAAATACCGGCGGGACTTCATTGGCACCGGAAAGACGTGCACGATACTCGGTTATGGCCGGTTCCGGAAGATTCTGTACCTGAATTACCCCGCCCATGTTGGTATGAAACCCGCATTCGTAGTATATCTCATCGGGCAAATCTTCATCCACGGTAACGGTCACCACACCATCCTGGGCACGACTGTTTTCCACACCATTGGTGATTTCTCCGGCGTAATTATTGGCACCGCCTTGTTCCGTTGTAAAGAAAAAAGGATGGCCGGATGCATCAATTTCAAAGGTGTACGTCTGACCCCGGTAAAGTGTGAGTTCTTTGCCCTGCACACCATTTATTGTATAGACAACAGGGTGGGCATCGTCAAAGTTGGGATAGGATTCGTCCACAGACGCAGTGGAGACCCGGAAATCAGCATCTCCATTTTGCGCTGCTGCAAAATCTGGATTTAAAAATAACGCAAGAGCAAGAATCGATAGATAGCCGGTCAAAAACCGGAATTGTAAAAATTTGTACATGAGACTACCCGCTGGTTTTGATTTATATTTCAGCTCCGGATGCAAAGCCGGACTTGCAGTCCGCCCGGGTCCCGGAGTAACAAAGTCATTGTTAATGTCTGGAGCTGAACGAAGAAACACCTGATCCAGTTCCTTGATATTCATTAATTTACAACCGGAACGATATGTAATAAACAACTGTTCTGGATGGGTTATTTACGTGCTGCATATTAAACAATGCTGGCCAACCTTACCCGGAACTGAAATAGTAAACAGTAAACACGCTGCGGAAGAAATATGCCGTACCATCAACCCGAAACCTACTACGCGGAAGTGGCATCCTACTATGACGACGATGCCCGCGATTTTGAGCAGCGATACGAAGAAAATCCGGTACTTAAGAAAGTCCGGACCTCTTTTCGAAAGGAGGCCGATAAATATCCGTTCCGAAATGCACTGGAAATCGGCTGCGGCCCCGGTTTTGATGTGTGCTATTTTGCCGGCCGTAATCCCGGAAGTACAGTTTATGCCCTTGACGTATCGCCGGAAATGATCCGGCTCACGCAAGAAAATGCCCGGTCCCGGGGCCTGGAAAATATCCGTACCGGGACGGGTTCCGTTGAGGATGTACCCAGGCTGTTTCCGGATCAAAAGTTCGATCTGGTCTATGTTTTTTTCGGCGGACTCAACACCGTGTTTGATCTGGAAGCGGCTGCCCGTGAAATAGCCTCATTTTGTACGGATGATGCTGTCCTGGTACTGACTTTTGTCAATCGCTTCTATATCACCGAGATTCCGCTTTGGCTGGCCAAGGGAAGGTTCGACAAAGCCTTTGAACGCGTCTTCAAAAAATGGCGAGGCTATTCGGATCTGCGGAAGATTCCGAGTCGTGTCCTGTCTCATGGGGATATAAAAAGAGCTTTCGGACCCCATTTCAGTATCACTTCAAAACGCGGATACAGCATTTTCTATCCTGCATGGTACCGGTCACATCTGCTCCCCCGGCTTGGTAGCTTTTCTGAAAAATTATGGAAGCTTGACCGGCTGGTGTCCCGGACACCGCTCTGGAACATCGGCGAATACAGCCTTTATGTGATGAAGCCCCGTGCTTCTTCCTGAATGTACCCATCCGGCGCATTGCCGGACACCCTGTCATCCGGCATCACTTGTTTCAGCATTCCGGCGCTCCAGGCTCCGGACCACATCTTCCAAGGCAGCATCGACCGCAGGAAATTCAGGCTGCCATGTATTTACCGCATCCTGTGCGGATGCCAGCGAAAGTGAAAATGTAAGCGCCTCTGTAACAGTTTTGCCATATCGGCTTTTCAGCTGCCGCTTGTCATAATACCTCACCGGAATGCCGCAGATTCCGGAAAGCGTCTCACAAAACGTACGCTGCGAAATCGCCGGCATAGTTGTGATGTTGTACACTCCGGGCCCTGCGAAATCATCCTGCAAACCATCCTGCAGAACATCCCTGCCGGAACCCTTTGTCCACAGTATCTTCCTCCTTTCGGCTGCACTTTCTGATATCCGCACAATCAGGCCGGCACAATCCCTTATATGGACAACAGACATCACATTTTTACCGTCTCCAAAGCACGGAATTTCGTGCCGTTTCTGCATGGCGCGCCAGTAAAATTGCCGGAACCAGGAGTCCGGACCAAGTACCCAGGGAATCCGCATGATATATACAGGCAGGGTTCCCGCTCTGGACGCATCACGTACGGGATATTCCGCCTGAACATAGTATTTTTGAAATCCGGTGGGATTCAGCGGCGCGGATTCATACGTCTCAAGCTCACCCCGCGAACCGTAAACCAAAGTGCCTGAAACGAATACCAGTGAAGGCGGATCAGGAAACCCGCTCAGCCAGCTGACCAGCCGCCTGTTAGCCCTCCGGCCCTGCATGCCGGCCAGAATACGCCCGGGCAAGGTGCGTCCGGAAATTCGTCCGCTGTGAATAATCACTTCAGGCAGATCATCCTCCAGCCGGGTCCAGTCAAAAGTTCGCAAATCGCCTTTCACGCTTCGGACCCCATCCCCCCGAACCGGATTGCGATGATGCAACGCTGTGACCCGGCATCTCCGGGCTGTCAGTATGCGCACTATCCGGGAGCCGATGAATCCGCTCGCGCCGATCACCATTATATGTGGTGACCGGTTGCTGACGCTGATTGTATCTTCCGATGAAGCCATTGCAGATAGCGGTTACCAGCTGCCGGATACTTTCCGGACGTTTTCCCGGTTGGAGGACCGGATTCGGCTTAATGTGTTCTGCAAAATGTGATCGTATATCCGGTAAACCCATGGACGATGATCGTTGCTATGCAATTTGATACGGAATGCATCCCACATCAGTCCTCCGCTGCGGTTCTTCCTGCCGTTCATTTCCCATTTTTTTGCAAACAGGCGCATGACAGCAAGATTGGCGGCAAATACGAGCCCGGAGATCAATGATTTTGTGCCAGCGGATTTATTCTCTGATTCATGCGTATTTTCCGCGGTATTGTATGTGACCGGTGCATTCGGGAAAAATTGTCTAATCCACGGATTGCACTGCCGGATATGCCTTGTTCCCGGTTTGCGGAAAACCTGCTTCAAAAACAAAAGCTGAAATGCCGTGTAATAATCCCGCTGCCAAAAGATCTCCTGGGCGTGCTCATCAACCAGATAATTGCTGCAGCAGCTGTCTTTGCGAAGCATCATCATACTCAACAGCCGGATGATCAGGTAGGAAATCCATACCGAATTTTTCCGGGTGACTATAAACAGGTCAAGATCAGGTTTGTCGTAAAGGCTGGTCTGATGGGCGGTGCCGCCGGAGTAGTAAACCGCCCTGATCAGCGGCACACGTCCAAGCAGCCGGAGGAGCAGCTGATGCCTGCGCCGGACCAGGGAGTGGACTTTCTGCCCGTCCAATTTTCTTATGTTGGAAACCGCGTCGGGTTGCAGAATGTGGAATTGACCCCGGCGCATTGAGACAAGTCCGGGATACTGTTTTGCCAGGCGGGCGGCCTCATTACGCACTTCCCGCTCTGCGGTGACCGGCAGCGGAAAAGCCAGATACATTTTGGAAACGGAAAGCGGCTCACCAAACACGGCAGCATAGGATGCCGTGGCCAGGACTGCGGTTGTTTTGTTCGGGCGTCCTGCACCAAAACCGGGAAATAACGGGGCGTTTTCGGATGTAAGGCGGTTGGTAATTTTCTCCAGGCTTTCCATGTACTTTTTGCGGGAAAATCTCTCCCACATTTCAGCGGCATGCTCCCGGGCTTTGTCAAAATCATATTCGGCAAGCGCCCGCATTTGCCCGGCAATCTGCGCTGTGTCGTCAGGATCGGTCACAAGTGACCGGCCGCCGCTGACCTCCTGCATCGCGGCATCATGTGAAATCAGGCAAGGAGTACCGCAGGAAAGTGCCTCTGCGTGAGGCAGGCCAAATCCTTCAATATGGCTCAGATTAATAAATCCGAATGCCTCCGACAGGCGACGCTTCACCTCGTCATCAGAAAGATACCCTGTCCAGGTGACGCGGTCTGATGCATCTGCGAGATGCCGGAACGCGCGCGCCCAGGATCCGCCGGCATGCAGCTTGCCTACCAGCTCAAGGCAATATTGGGTCAGGCCGCTGCGGTTGAACGCCTCGATGAGCGTCAGGATATTTTTCTTGGGCTCCATGTTGCCCAGATAAAGCAGCGTCTTTGAGCGCTGCTCGTGCGGTACAATGGGTTTTGATTCCAGCCAGCAAGGCGGGTGAACAAGAATACGGTCGTACGGAACACCAAGGTGCCGGTTAATCTGCCGGGCCGAAGCCTCACTCACTGTCAGGAATAAACTGGCTTTATCAACGCTGTGCCGTATTCGCCGCCGGTACCACTGCCGCATTTTGAATGAATAATAATGCGGATGGGAGAGAAAGGAGAGATCATGCACCGTAACTGCGGATGGAATTTCCCAGAATAAAGGCATGAAATAGTTTGGAAATATCGCCAGATCGGCTGGAATACGGTCACGGTTACCGATTAGCTGGTGATTCAGCACACGGTGCGGTGAGCAGTGTTTGTTTAGCAGCGTTGTTTTTTCCGGAAGAGACAGAAACTTTCCGGTTTCCGGACCCACAGCCGCATATACATGCTCTGCACCAGACACATGCGGAAGTGATTGCAGCAGGTTGCGCGTATACGCACCAGTGCCACTTTGTACGGGCGATATGGTTGTGGCGTCGAGGAAAATCCGCATGGCGAGACTGTTATGAATAAAAGTGACGAACATAACTTCTTTTGATATCATTCAGTCAGTCAGATCTACATATACATTTATAAATAATTGTTTAGATGTAACATCACATCATGTTTTCCCGGAAAAACCGGCCTGTTACGCACATCTTCTTTTTATATGTCGCATTTGCTTATTAAAATGGAATCGTCTGGAAGTACCGGTGAGACCCGGGCGCACCCATGCGAACCAGAGACGGTCACGGTATTATCTGTCATTACATCTCTCATTTTGAATCGAAATTATTAAAACATATGCGTGCACTTCTTGTGGATACATCCGGCGACCGCCCCGTCATGGTTCCGGGCGAGCACCCCGATCCGGTCCCCGGTGAACAGGAGCTGCTGATCGATGTGAAAGCAGCCGCGGTGAATCGCCTCGATCTTGCTCAAAAAGCTGGAAAGTACCCCCCGCCCGAGGGCGCCTCTCCACTGCTCGGACTTGAGATGTCCGGCGTGGTAGAGCAAACCGGCCGGGGTGTGACACGGTACAGCCCCGGTGACTGTGTTTTCGGCCTGCTTTCCGGCGGCGGATATGCCTCACGCTGCGTGATCCACGAAGAGATGGCCATGCCCGTGCCGGAAACAATGACGTTCAAAGAGGCTGCTGCCATACCTGAGGCTTTTCTGACGGCCTGGCAGGCGCTGTCATGGCTGGTTAATGCCGCTGATGGAGAACGTGTACTCATCCATGCCGGAGCCAGCGGTGTGGGCACGGCAGCAATCCTGTTGGCTAAACTCCGGCTGAAATGCAATGTAGCGGTAACCGCCGGTTCCGCAGAAAAGGTGGATTTGTGCCGGGAACTGGGCGCTGACATGGCCGTGAACTACCGTGAGCAGGATTTCAGGGAGGTCATTTCCGGAAAATGGGGTCCGGCCTGCCTCAACCTGATCATCGACCCCGTTGGCGCGCCATACTGGGAGCGGAATATTGATTTGCTGGATATGGACGGACGACTGGTTTATCTGGCGTTTATGGGAGGCAGCCGGGTGAACGAGGTCCGTCTGAGCAGCCTGTTACGCAAACGACTGACCGTTCGCGGTTCCACATTACGCAACCGTCCGCCGGACTATAAAATCGCCCTGACACAGGATTTCCGGGAAAAAAACCGGGAGTTGATTGCACAGGGACGGCTCAAACCGGTCATCGACAAGGTTTACGACTGGACCGAAGCCGAAAAAGCCCATCAGCGAATGGAACAGAATCTCAATGCCGGCAAACTGGTCCTCACCGGGTTCTGAATGATGCGGGCGGCAACCGGCCGCCCTGCGGAGGTTCACCCACCTTGGCCGGTGCTTCCGGCTCACCACCCCCACCGGAAGCACATCCTGCCTTATGTTATTTTTTTGTAATAACTTGTAAATATGTGTAAAGTTTTGCTATAATTATGGCGCAGAAAGACCCGGATCAGGGTCGCCAACGAACATAACGATTCTCAAAACCTGCTAATGCGATGAATTCCAATCAACCCGGGAAGGTGTGCTTGCCTGCCCCTTCCCCGATCTGCCGGATCCTTTTCCGGTGTATTATGCCGTTGCTGACTGTGCTGATCATCCATCCCGGCTTTCCGGCACTTCAGGCACAAGCCGCTGCAGCGGATTACAGTACGTCCTCCGGAGGTATCTCATCATACATGGGGGTTGAAGTAGCTCCGCATTTTTTCTTCGGAGGTACACCGAGAGACTTTCATGACCTGAACGGCACCGGTGTATTCACCATCAGCACTTTCCCGCCCTCGCTCTGGATCAGTAATGGTTTCGAGGGAGGCACCTTTGAAATTCCGTTACCTGAGGTGACAAACCTCTACCTGAATCAGCGCCAGTCGGCAGTATCGGGCGACCGTATTTATTTCGGCACCCAGGTTGATGGCGGATGGCAGGTATGGTCCAGCGACGGCACCCTGGAGGGAACCCGTTCCGAAGCTGTCGGCAGTGAAGATAATTTTATGACCATCCGTGAAATGATTCCGTATGGGGATGGCGTCGCGTTCGTTGCATTCTCACCGGACGAATCGCTGGACCGGGTCTATCTGATCAACAGCAATACCAACGGCGCCATGAAAGTCACCGGGGTTGAACGGGTCTTTAACGGCGGAGTGCCGCCGAAGATCGTGGTTCATAATGATTCACTCTATACAGTAGAGTCTTCCGGAGCTTCGCGGTATTTAACCACCGTTACCGAAACCGGGCAAGCCAGCCGGTCCTGGCAGATGCCGGTCAACGGCACGGCCAACCGCTCCATCTACAGCCTGACACCCGCGGGTGAGCATATTTTTATGATTGGCAATGACGGAGAAGGCTTTGCCCTTTGGGCTTACAAAAACGGATCAGCCAATCGCATGTTCAGTCCGGATCCGGAAGATCAGCAGCACAGAAACGTCTACAATCTCACGGCCGTCCGTGACCGGGTATACTTCTTTTCCCAGCCCTGGAATAGCGACACCAATGATTTTCACTTCGGATCCGGACTCTACTATTCGGCTGGAAATGGAACCACAAGGCTCTTAAGTGAAGATCTGGGCCTTACCGGCGCGCAGGATGCACTCAATCTGGGCATGACGGCAGCGGGTGATTATCTGATATTCACGACCCCCTTTTCAGCTGATCCGGGCAGAATCTGGTGGCGGGCAGGCACTACATCAGCAAGCGTGCAGCCCCTGTTGGTCGATGGCAATCATATTGGTATCTCTACATCGATCCGGGGCAGCTATGCCTCCGTTGACAATGCCGCATGGATAACGAACGGCAATAACATCTTCTATACAGACGGTACCAGTGAAGGAACCATTATGATGGAACCCGAAGAGCTATTTATCGCACGCGACTTGGGTATTGTTGACGGGAAGCCCTGGTTTTCCGCAAGAGCGTCCATGTTAGCACGAAGTACCCTCTGGCGAATCGGAGAGGAAATCATACCGGCTCCGCAGGCAAGCCTCTCCAGCCCGTTCAGCAACGCGTCAGGAGTTTCCCTTACACCAACATTGAGCTGGAATGAGGCGGAGGGGTTCGTGGAGTTCCGCGTGCAGGTATCCACCTCTCCTTTCCTGAACCCCGTATTTGTGGATACCCTGGTCGGTGGGACCGAATTTCAAATCCCTGAGGAACTTGCTGCCGGAACAACCTATTACTGGCGGGTGCGTGTCGAAGATCCCCGGGGCATCGGGGAATGGAGCCAGCAGCGCAGCTTTACCACAAAAATTCCCCTGGAGCCGCCCGGTCCGGTGACACTTCTGTTACCGGAGAATGAGTCCGGAAACCTGTCCCGCATGCCGGCACTGACATGGACGCCCTCGGCCGACGCGGATTCTTACATCCTTCACCTTGCTTCCGACTCCCTCTTTTCTGAACTCGTGGTTGACAGTCTTGTTGCCGACACCTCTTTTACGATCAGCCCTGATGCTCCGCTGGAGTACAACAGCGCTTACTGGTGGCGTGTTCAGGCTTCAAATGGTGACGGAGCTTCAGACTGGAGTGACGTCTGGCGGTTTGCCACCCGCGTTCCGACTGGGACAGAAATTCTCACCGGGATTCCCGCCGTACTGGAACTGGATCAGAACTATCCCAACCCGTTCAATCCGTCAACAACGATCCGCTTTGCCCTGCCGGTGGACTCTCATGTCGAAATGAGTGTGTTTGACATGCTTGGACGCAGAGTTACGGTTCTGGTCAGCGGGCAGATGTCAGCCGGACGACACCAGGTTCACTTTGACGCATCGCAGCTGTCCTCCGGCCTTTACATCTATCGTCTGCAGACCGAAAACAGCGTTCTGAGCGGCACCATGACCCTGGTGAAATAGGAAAGCTGCTTCTTTCACCCGGCACAGCATTTTCTGCTGGCCCTGACAGATCAGCCGGCTTTGCATCAACTGCATGATCTTAAGATGCAGCCGGCTCTGTCAGGTACTGACGTTCCTTTCGTCGTATCCATCGCCGTACGCCAAACGCCGCACACCGCTCAGCGCACCCGGAATCCCCTGTCGACGCCGAAATAGTCGTACCGCGTGTTGAACAGCAGGAATGCGACGGCGATGGTGTAAATCAGAATATTGGCGACGGTCCCGAAGTTTTGCTGCAAAAGCATGCCGAATGTCAGAGTCGCCAGAAGGATTCCCATGGTGAGCAGCGCCCAGCGTGTTTTCCACCCGGCAATAAGCAGAACACCGATCACCGCCTCCGCGAAGACGATCACAAATGCGTACACGTGGACGAACGGTGCGGGGAGGATGGTATCCGCAAAGTTGCCGGCCATGCCCGAGGCAAACTCGTTCAATTCGGGGATGCGGACCATGCTGCGTCCGAGCATATTGATGCCCAGGATTATTCTGAGGATGGCAAACCCCATCCGGCGGTCTCTGAGGGTGGTCGAATCGATTTGTGCGGTATCCATGTGTGGTGCTGTTCTTGTTTGGCTGGGATTCCGTTATTAGCTGCAACTCCTGACGCGAACGTGTTCAGGTATACAACCACCGTTGGCCGTTATTTGTTTCAGATTGCATGGATTTTCGTCAACCAGGTGAAGAACAGAATAACCCCTTTCCCCGGTTATCACGGCTCAGGACACAGGTGTCTTCAGGTACATCCATAATAGAATTTTCCTACCCGCTGAAAGCCCGGTAAAAGGCCTCCCCGATATTTGTACCTAAAGTAAAAATAATAACTCCCATCACGAAAATGGCAAGCACACAAATTGCGGTCCTTTCAAGACGGTTCAGGCTCTTCCATTTCTTTGAAAATTTTTCTGACAGCGTCATTTCATCTGAGTCCATAATACTTCGGTTCATGAATTTTTAATCAATGTTTGCTGAATTACAGCATCTGCATTTTACAGACCGGTTTATCCGGTCGACCTGCGTGCTCTCTTCGACCCGTTTTTTCTTTGGAAATGGCAAAGACCGGGGACGTGCATACGACATCATCACCCTGGCCCCTCCTGCTCCCGGCAATCGGTTTTGTCTTGCAGATACATCCTCCCCCGTTGCCTGTAAACTGCCCGGTCAGGAACATTATTCCTTGTGTTATCCGGCATCAACACAGTTGATTTTGCAAGACTAAACATAAAGTACCTGAAAGTGTGTTTTCATACAAGCCTCACAGCTGATCAGTCTGATCCAAACCATACTGGTATTGCACTTCAACACCAGTGTTCGCAGCGCGTTACTTGTCTTGACTTGTCACAAAAACATTTCATTATCCGGCTGTTTTTGATATTATTACGTCTATGAAAAAACTAAAGATATGGGAGGATGGGCACGTCGATGTGACGGAAACCAGGCGGATTCAAAGGGTTTCGGTCCGGAGTATCGCGCATTCTGTAATGCAGTTTTTCAACCTGGAGCGGGGATTGCTGCTTACGATACGCGACCTGGCACTCAGACCGGGCACCACAATCATCAGGTTTCTGGACGCAGACCGGTTTACCTACACCAATCCTTTTAAATATTACCTGATCTCTGTCAGTATTTACCTGTTTCTCTATTACCGGGTCTTTGACAGGGAGTCCGCAACCGATCAACCCGCTCCTGCAATTGATGATCCGGTAATACAAATATTCATCTCCTACATGAATATCTGGCTTGTGATCTTTGCTTTCTTCGTGTCACTGTTCAGCTACCTGCTGTTCAGAAAGAAAACGGGATTCAACCTCGCTGAAAACCTGGTTCTGAACATCGCCATCACCGCACAAATAGTCCTGCTGACCATCATCTTTATGCTGATTGGACTATTCAATTCTGCGGTAATTAATATCATTTCATCAAGCTTGCTTTACGCCGTGACCATTTTCTATACGTTATTCAGCTACAAGCAATTTTTTGGCCAGACATGGATCAAGACCGTCTTCAAGACTGTGGCTTCCGTATTTCTGGCTACCCTGCTCATCCTGTTCCTGGTCTTATTCGCAGGCATAATTCACGGATTCGTGGGGGCTTACACGAGCCAGGCAGCTGCGGGCTGATTCCCCGCAACGAGCAGAACACCGGTCTCCAACGTATGAATCAGTCAAATTTTGGCACACCCGGAGGGGTGTGTCCCGCCGGAAATTCACGGTGGGGCGCGCAGGAAATCAGCCTGTTAAACAGATCGGTTTGCGTGATGTAATGTATTTCGTGCGGCCACATATCCATACCGGTAATTTTTTCTTTTTCAATTTCAACAAGTCCGAAAAGATCCATAAACCGCTCAAATGTCCGGATGTAATAGCAGCGAAGCGCGGAATTCCAGGGGTTTTCCTGTAATTCTTTATATGCATCCTCGCCCTGGTACAGATCCGGAAAGGCTCTGTAGTACTTTTGTGCGTAGAAAATATCCCGCCGCCTTTTTCCACCATAGCGCTTGAGCAGAATCAGGGAAAATGCAAAACCGAGCTGACCGGCCTGCTCTGACTCATACCCGTCATAGTAAGCCCAGTTGAATTTCAAACCGAACGTCAGCAAAATGTGTCGCAACAGTTTGTCATTGTTTTCCAGCAGCTTTTCACCCTTTTTTGTCAGACTGAGCTTGTTTTTGCGTTTCTTCGTAATACCGGACATCTCGCAAAGTTTGGCGGACAAGTCTATCGTGTGTGAATCGGTCTGTTTATAGAGTTTGACAATGCCCGACTCAATTGTTTCTTCTTTGTAAAAACCCTGACCATACATGTCGGCAACGACCTTTACCGGCAGAAAGCCTTTAGCCGTGAGCTTCAATTCACCAGACTTTTTAAGCTGGTCTCCAAGATACCTGATCTGGTTCAACAATGGGATTGAGCGGTAGTCGTCTTCCCTAAGGACATTGATTTGCAACGGGCTGTCCGGACCGAAAGGGTCGTGAAGCATGTGCTGCATTTCGTTTGGAGAATATCCTTCGAACTCAGGAATCGGTCGGTTATTCTGCCTGTCCATGTATTGGCGTGCAAATTGCTGCAGATCGTTTTCCAAGACGGTTTGTTTGTTTGATTTATAATTCGCAATTGTACTATAAAAAGAAGTGTACCGATATTGGTGTTTTTTTCAAAAACAAGAATGGGAAATATTTACCTTGAACCCGAAACCGCACATCATTCCGGAAAAAGGGCCGGAAGTCGCTAATTTTGGGGATCAATCCGAAATTATTTGTATTCTTTTGGAAAGCAAGATCCTTTTCCGGTTATGAGTCATGTTGCCGGAATTCGGCTGTCAAAAATCTGCCCTCAACAAAACCCGTCAGGATATGAACAAGCCGGAAACCTCTCCTTTTCATCAAAAAGTTATCATCGTCACCGGCGGAGCCAATGGAATCGGCAAGGCCATTGCAAAAAGGTTTGCCGAACGCCGGGCGCAGGTTGCCGTTGCCGATGCGGACTCTGAAAACGGCGCAGCGCTCTGCGAATCGCTCCGGCAGGAAGGACATGAAGCAGCTTTCTTCGCCTGCGACATCAGCCAACCGGATGCTGCGGCAGCGATGATTTCGGATGTAAAAAATACTTTCGGAAGCGTGGACATCCTGATCAACAATGCCGGCATATCGGAATTCAAGCCGCTTTTTGAAACGGACGTGACCGACTGGGACCGCGTGCTGAACACCAACCTGCGCGGTGCCTTTTTGTGCGCAAAAGAAGCAGCGAAAGTGATGCCGGAGAGGAGTGCGGTCGTCAATATCAGCTCCACCCGCGCGCTGATGTCGGAGCCGGGATCAGAGGCCTATGCGGCATCAAAAGGCGGCTTGCTGGCGCTGACGCATGCCCTGGCGGTATCCCTTCAGGATAAGCGAATCCGGGTAAACGCGGTCAGTCCGGGCTGGATACATACGGGGGATCCGAAATCGCTGCGGGAGAAGGATCACCGCCAGCACCTGACCGGACGAGTCGGTAGACCGGATGATATTGCCAGGGCCTGCCTGTTTCTGTGCGACCCTGAAAATGATTTCATTACCGGAGAAAATCTGGTTATCGACGGCGGAATGACCCGGAAGATGATTTACGAGCATTGAAATATGATGTGGACTGCAGGGTATAGATTATTTCGATAAAGCCTGAATGTATAGGCAAAAGAGTTTCAGAAGTAATGCAATCAACATGTGGAGCAGAATAACCCCGAAACTACGCCGGATTGTAAATTTTGTATATTGCCCGCATGTGATCCTTTGAGAATCCAGTTTTTTTCCAGTATCCCTACCGGCACCATCGCATGACCAAAGAACATCCATCCGCTCCGCAAGGATCGCTTTTCGACTCTCAACTGCCCGAACATGCCGATTATCCCATGAACCGCGGCGGGGAGGAAGTGGTTTGGAATGTGATTCGTCGTGACATAGCAGAATCGGATACATATCTGATTATCACCGGATATTCTTCACTGGCATTTCTGGCAGAGCAGCTCGGAAGCAGACTGCAGGCCCGTTCCCGCATCGAGATCGTACTTGGCAACGAGCCGGTTTCCCCTCTTCAGCCGGACGGGCTCTCCGGCAGTCCCGGAATGGTGAATCTTGGAACCGGTGATCCTGGAACGGGCAGTTTTGGGTCCGTCAACCATAAATCCGCCGGTCACAGGTCAGACCGACACAGTTCCGGTGCCGACAGATATGCAGCAGAGTTGCGGACAAAAGACGGATCGTCCGGACTTTCGCTGCCCGATCAAATCCGGCAGTACTGGCTGCAGCGAGGTATATCGGTGTTGTTGAACGGACCGGTATTGCGACTGATCGAAAAAATTCGTTTTGAACTGGTGGCTTTTTTATATCGTCCGAATCTGCACGCCAAAATCTACCGCGGTGATCTGCATGCCATGCTGGGTTCGAGCAATTTTACTCGGCCCGGCATGTTGACCCAGGGAGAGGCCAACGTTCGCCGAAGCTGGGGCACCGAGGGCTATAACGACATCAGCGATATTGCCGATCATTTTCGCCACGGGGCGACACCCTGGAATGACGCTGTCATTGAACTGCTGGAATCGTTGTTGCGCAATGTGAGCTGGCAGGAGTCCCTGGCCCGGGCAATCGCAATGATCAACGAAGGCCAGTGGATAGAAGAGTATCCGAACCGCTGGCTGCGCCGGAACATAGCATCACTTTGGCCCACTCAGAAACGATCCATCGCCCAGGCACTCTATCTGCTTGAACGGCAAGGCAGCGTCCTGATCGCCGATCCCACCGGCTCCGGCAAAACACGCATGGGAGCGCGTCTGCTTGAATCCCTGCTGAATCGGTTATGGAGCCGGTCGGCCTGGTTCCGTGCCAATTATCAGATCATCTGCCCGCCACTGGTCATCGATACCTGGAACAAAGAACTCGGATACCTGCCGCAGTCGATGTCCGGGCCGGTTTCGCACGGAATACTGAGTTCATCCGACGGCGATAAAGCCCGGGAGGTTTTGCAGCAAATCCGCCAGGCAAACATTTTGCTGGTCGATGAGGCGCACAACTACCTTAACAAAGCCTCCACCCGCAGCCGCTCGATCGTGGTCAACCGCGCAGACCACGTAATATTATTCACCGCGACCCCGCTCAACCGCCGAAGCGAGGATCTGCTGCGACTGGTGGAAATACTGGGGCTGGATAACCTGAGCGATGAGGCCTACCGGACCTATCGCCAGCTGATGACCAGCCGGGATGCGCGCAGCCCCGAAAAGATGGAACAGCTGCGCAATTATGTCCACCGGTTCATGGTCCGGCGTACCAAGCGTGAACTCAACGAGGCGATCGATGAGGAGCCGGAGGCTTACCGCGATGAGTTCGGCAATCTCTGCCGCTATCCGGTCCATCGCTCCAAAATCTACAAGACCGGCGAGACCACTGATGATGTGGAGCTGGCCGGCCGGATCGAGCGGCTCATCGACCGGTTGCGGGGCATCATCTATCTTTCCCGCTTGAAAGCCGATAAATACGATCTGTTCAACAAAGAACGCCAGCAGTCGTTTTTGAAAAAGCGGCTGACAATGGGACCGGCCCTGACGCGCTACAACATCCGGAATATGCTGCGATCCAGCCGTGCCGCTCTCATCGAGCATCTCGAGGGTACCGATGCAGCCAGGGAAACGTTTGGTGTCAGGGATTTCAAGAGAAACCCGACGGGCGATATTATCGGACGGATCCGGGAGCTCCGTAAAAATCCACCCGACACGAACCTGGATATTCCCTTACCGGACTGGATCAGCGACCGTGACCGTTGGCAACAGGCTTGTGATGAGGAGGTGGAGGCGCTGGAAGAGATTGCCGAACTTGCACGGCGAATCAGCGGCAGCCGGGAGACGGATAAGGCGAAAATGGTGGCCCGGCTTATTGAAAAAGAAGGCATGGTACTGGCCTACGATACGGCCCTCATCACCCTGCAGGTAATCCGCCAAAAGTTGAAGGATCTGGGGTACGATGAACAGACGATGGTAGTGACCGGCAGCTCGGACGACACCCGAAAGCAGCTGAAAAAAGCGTTTGCCCTGGAAGCCGAAAACCGGCCGATGGTCGCTCTGTGCAGCGACGCCCTGGCCGAGGGGATCAACCTGCAGCGCGCGTCGGCGGTAGTGTTCCTGGATATGCCCACTGTCATTCGGGTGGCCGAGCAGCGAATCGGGCGGGTAGACCGGCTGGACAGTCCCCACCCGGAGATAACGGTTTACTGGCCGGATGACTCCGAAGCATTCCGCCTGAAAACAGACCGGCAGTTTTTTCATCGGCACCAGATGGTCGAGGAGCTCATTGGCAGCAATATCAACCTGCCTGAACAAATGGCGGTACGTGGAGAAACGTTCGCGGAAGAGACGCTCAGTACAGACGAAGTGATCGCCGAGTTTGAAGAACACCGGCAGGCCGAACGGTCGTGGGAAGGCTTTGAAGATGCATTCACATCCATGCGCAATATGGTGTTCGGGCCGGAACCGCTGATCGAAAGAACGCTCTACGATGAGGCCGTACGGCATGGCGACAGCGCCGGAGCCTGGATCAGTGTCGTCCGTACCAATGAACCATTTGTCTTTGCGGCGGTCCGGGGCTCCGAAAGCACCGCTCCCTGGTGGATCTTACGTACGGAAAAAGCAGATATGGACCGCCGGACAGAAAATGGAGGAAAAGCACAGGAAGAGAAAGCGGGTGCCGGCCGGTCGGAAGACGGTGATGACCATGCACAGGAAGATGAAACGGATGCCGGCCGAGACAGCAACGCGGGTCGAAGCGGTGAGAGAGATAGCGGTTACAAAAGTGGTAGTAGTGCCAGAGATAGTGATAGTTCCAGTGACAGTGCCAGTGCCAGGGGCGGTGCCAGCGACAGGAGTAGCGGTAGTTCCAGGGGCAGAGGCAGTGAAATTCACCAGGACATCCATAAAATTACTGAGAAGCTGCGCAAACTGCTTCCGGAATCCGAACCTGCTGAATTCGACCGGAATGCCGAAGCGCTGATGCAACGACACATGGCCTGGCTGTATAATTACGAGCAGCAGACCCTGCCTAATAAAAAGCGACATGCTATTGAACAGATGCGTTATTTATTGCCGAAATGGAAAAAAATGGAAGATCACGGCAGCAGGGAGTGGCACCAGTATGTGCATCGGTTGCACGATCTGGTAATGCATCGGGAAGACAGGCGCGCCGCAGGCAATTCGGGCAAGTCCAGCCCGGGCGTCGACTGGTATGAACTGGCCAACCGCTGGCTTGATGTGGCCCAGCCGGAGCTGATCCGCTGGATTGAAACCGAACGGAAAAACCGGAAATACCAGAACATCCGGCTCAAAAACATCAACCGGTATTTGCATAAAAATCCGCTCGACGAAGATGCGCTGGCCCATGTTCTGGACGGATTGCCCGTGATCGAACCGGTCGATCGACGGGTGATGTCCATGATTATAGGTGTGGCCGGCAGCAGATGAGCGGAAGATATCACTATACACAAGTTCCGTTTACACCATAACATAACCAGACCAACATACCGGGCATCACCTTATGACCCGGGGTGGGGAATCTTAATGACCCCGCCTGGGGAATCTTGGTGGCCCGGGGTGGGGAATAGTCGTGACCCCCGACATCTGTGTGCACGGAGATCTTCATACGCGCAATATCATCATCCAAAAAGAACAGAAAAAAATTGTTTTTTTATCGATGCGATTTGCCGCAAAGCTACTCCTTATACCATCTGGCTGGATATACTCCTGTTTTCATTCAGCATCGCTTTCAGAGCGGATCGACACAGGCTGAAGTATTTGCAAGAAAAGCTTTTCAGCGACATCATCCTGAACAAAGAAAACTTCGACAAGAAACTGCTTTTGCTGCGCCAGGAGCTGGTTACGGGCAAATTCTTTCTTCATTTGAAAGGCAGTCTTCGGGGAAAGCTTCGCTTATTTATTGCTCTTGTAATTGTTGTAAAAAACGTTCTGCTTTTGTTTTTGTCCGGCGGTCGCAATTGATCGGTAAGTTAATGCTGGTTAGCAGCGTCCTGTACCGAAGATTATTATGCTGCATCGGGTATACTTCCGAACTATATTGTTTTATTATACCCAAATTGATATAATATACTATATTTAGGAAATTTTATATCTTATAGGGTATAATATGAATGCGAATAGCGATGCAATTATACGTTTTGTCAAAAATCGAAGAAAGCAGCTGGGTATAACCCAGGAAGAGCTATCTCGCCGTGCCGGAGTGGGTTTGCGCTTCATCAGAGATATGGAGCAAGGAAAGGAGAGTCTTCGCATGGATAAAGTAAATCAGGTGCTGGGTTTATTCGGGCACAAGGTGGGGCCGGTTCCCGTAAAAGATCAAGAGTAGATATTAGGCAAGATGATGCATAGAATAGCACATATTTATGTCCATGAAGCGTTTGCGGGTATTCTGAAGGAAACCGAAACCGGATATGAATTTGCCTATGCGGCTGAATATCTGGATTCAGGCGATGTCGCTCCGGTCAGTCTGACACTCCCGCTTCGCCGGGAGCCGTATCAATCCAATGTCATGTTTCCGTTTTTTGATGGATTGATTCCGGAGGGATGGCTTCTGGATGTGGTGACGGAAACCTGGAAGGTGAACCCGCGGGACAGAATGGGCCTGCTCCTGGTCAGTTGCCGGGACTGCATCGGGAATGTCAGTGTACGGGAACCATCTGTCGGCTGGGGACCATCCAGTGGCCGCGATGATGAATCAGAGGGACATCATGAGTAAATGTCTGATATGCACCCGGGAAACGGGAGATACTGGAGAATATCATACAAAATGTGCCCGGCGTTTGTTCGAAAGTCCACATGTTCCGGAAATCCCCTATGATCTTGAAGAGCTAAATCAGCTGGCAAGTCAGGTCGTCAGACAGCGGGTTACCATACCCGGCGTTCAGGCAAAAATGTCTATGGAGGTACAAAAACAGGCAGGTCGTCATCCGAAAATAACAATTACAGGCCTTTGGGGACGATATATCCTGAAGCCACCGTCCCAACAATGGGATCAGCTTCCTGAAAACGAACATACTACGCTTTCTCTGGCCGATGCAGCTGGAATACAAACGGTTCCGTTTGGACTTGTGCGCTTGCGAAGCGGGGAGCTTTCGTTCCTGACCAGGAGAATCGATCGCAGAAGCACTGGGCAAAAAATGGCCATGGAGGATATGTGTCAGCTCACAGAACGGTTGACCGAAGACAAATACAAGGGTTCACATGAACAGATTTCCGGGATTATAAAAAAGTACTCTGACAACCCCGGCTTTGATCTTACCCGGTATTTTGATCTCATATTGTTCTGCTACCTGACTGGAAACGCTGATATGCATCTGAAAAATTTCTCACTCCTGAAGGAGCAGGAATCCGGATGGAAACTGGCCAATGCTTATGACCTGATCAATACAAGGCTGGTTATGCCGGCCAATAAAGATCCGGAGGAACTGGCGCTGACAATCGGAGGCAAAAAAAGCAATTTCAATCGTGCCGTTTTTATTTCCTTTGGCAGGAATATTGGACTGAATCAGCGCCAGGTTGCCAATGCGATCAGCAATCTGGAGGCAAAGTTACCGGCTTTTAAAGAGATCATAAGTCGATCGTTTCTAAATAATGAGATGAAATCGAAATACCTTTCCATACTTGATCAAAGATCGCAAGTGCTTTTTTGAAGCAGCACATTCTCTGACCGCTCCATATAAACAGGTAGTGAATCATTCTCAAGGATTGAAAGCACCCGGTATGCCTCGTTACGTGCTTTATTACCGTCGAATTCAGCAGTAATAAACCAGGAAGTGTGATCTTTCAAAAGCGGGTATATTCCAATGTGTTTCTTGCCATTATTTTGCCAGCAGGGTTTTTATATCAGCCGAAAAACTCATTCCAGAAAGGTTCGATCAGATTGGTGTGTTCTTCAATGAGTTTTAATGTCAGATGTGCAGCTCGTAATACATAATGTACCCGGACTCCTTGTCAAGGACCAGAAGGATAAAAGGAAAATAGGGCGGGTCCCTGTCCGGTGACTTCATCGTTGCCGTTGACCCGGAGTAATGGAAGCGCTTCCATGGCGGCGCGCCCTGCCACAAGTATGGTTTGTTCGATAACCGTATCCAGGACGTGCAACTGTTCCAGCTCCGGAAACAGAGGCGGATGCCCAGGTGTGATCTTGCTCAGTACAGGCCATCCTCCCTTGCCCCGAAACTAGAATCCGAGTTCTTTCAGCTTTTTCCGTTCTTCCGTCTCCAGGTTTTCCCGTTCCTCAAAAGACAGCATCAAATGCGGGATCATTAAGATGTCCTCGGCCTGGGTGTAGATTCTGACAGCATATGATCATATTGGTTCATGATCATTTTTTTTAGATCATAAAGGATAAATTATGATTTTAGGCAGGTGTATCAAGCCAATAAGATATGAATAACGGATTATGATTATGCCGGAAGATATGCTCGTCAGGCTGCCCGAATACGTGAGTCCGAAGATTTTCGACCGGGGCCTGGACTACTTCAGAAACGACTTCATAGAATCTCCCGAAAGAGTATCGGAGCATAAATGGGTGACCCGTGCAATGGGCAGGCGGGTTTACGAGGTATCGCTCACTTTCAATCCCGAAGGTGACGACGAGTGGCATTGTGACTGTCCGTTTGACGGGCCGGTGTGCAAACATGTTGTAGCTGCGTGTTTCGCGGTGCTTCAGGTTGCCGGAGACAAATATCCGGGGGTTGCCCGAGCGGGGGACTTATACAAGCTGCCGGCTTTTGAGTCGCGTTTGATAATTGATCAGCTTTTCGAAGTACTCGACAATGAAGAGTTGATTGGATTTTTACGCAGTAAGCTGGAACAAGATCACCAGCTTGCAAGTGTTTTCGAAAGTGAGTTTTTGTACCGGCTGCCGGAACATCAAAAATCGGAAAGGTACCGGCGCATTGTATCGAAAGCGGTTCGATCCGCCTTCAGAAACCGGCATTTTGCTGAATATCCGGAGTATCGGGATTTCGAGGATATGGATATGCTGTCGGATCAGCTGATGGCTCAAACGGACTGGCTGCTTGATCTGTCAAAGAAGCATCGTGAGGAAAACAGGCCGGAGGAAGCCCTTCTCATTGCGAAAGCGATTCTCGAGGAGGTGCCGGTCAGCCTGGAGGAATTGATAGAGGACGGGAATGATTACTATGAACTGCCGGATGCAGACGGATTCATGGAGTCAGCAGCCGAAGAGCTTTGCAAAATAGTGGAATCCGGTAATGAGGAGCTGAAGAACAACCTGTTTGATTCCATCTGGAACATGTTTCCGGATGAAAAGTTGCACATCGGTGACGTGCCGGATCATTTGCTGCACGCCATGGGGCTTTCGGCCACGGATGCGAGCAGAGTCGAGCGGTACCTGCAGCTGTTGGATCGTCTTACCGATGAGTTCAGAAACGGCGAACAATCCTTCATAGGCGAACATCAGGTGCAAGAAATCAAGATCGAGTATCTGCAGCATTTGGGACGGGAAAAAGAAGCCGTTGAAGTGATGCTGTCCATGAAAGATGATCCGAAGTTCTGTCTGATGCTGGTCAGGTATTACATCGAAAAAAAGCACTTCGCAGAGGCGAAGCAATTAAGTGCGGAGGGGTTGAAGAAAGCCGATGAGGGGGACAGGATGACGATATCCTTGGAGGATGACGGGTCGCAATCAACAACCTGGTATAAACTGCTCTATGAAATAGCAGAGGGCGAAAACAGTCCGGCCGACATGAGAACATGGCTGGAAAAACTCATTTTTGACGATTACCGGCATATGAAATGGTTCAGGGAGTACAAAAAAACATGGCCGGAAGCGGAATGGCCGCGAGAGCTGGAAAAAATCATAGCCAAGCAAAAGAAACGAAAAGATGTTTTTCATGTCGACCATTTTTTGGCGGAGATCTATGTTGAAGAAAAACGCTTTGACCGGCTGGAAGAAATGCTTATGAATGAAGCCGGCAATCCCTCTGGTTTTAACAGTATCTGCGTATTTGCCCCGAAAATGGCTGAGATGCGGCCTGAGGGAGCCGGTAATGTAATGCAGCAGGCCATTGAAGCATACGCCGCTGAAAATGTCGGGCGCAAGTATTACCGGGACATTGCAAACGAACTGCGTGCTATGATCAAATGGCGGGGTGGACTGGGGCGAGTGCGAAATATTGTCAGGAGATTGATAGAGGAGTATCCGACACGGCGGGCAATGAAAGAAGAACTGGAACAGGTATTTTCAGACCGTGTGAGATATATGTAGTTTCTATCATTCGCTGCTTCCAACGCTGATAAAGCAGGCAAAATGAGATAATGTCGGACCTGAAATGGCATGGATATGAACCGAAACCGATCTTCCCGACCCTTTCGGAGGCATTAATTGAGGTCAAAAACGATCCACACGGATGCTTTTTCGGATGAAGGATGTTATTAAGGAAAACCTGCGGATAAACACAACTCGGTTTGCCCCTGAAAGAGATATTCAAGAAGTATCTTTCAGTTTTTCAGAAAGCCAGAACTTGATCACAGACTGCCTGGTGACTCCCGTACGCTTGGCTTCCTTGTCCAGTTGGCGCACCATCCATTCTGGCATGTCCACATTGATCCTCTTTTGAACCTGAGAAGACCTTTTGGCTTTTTTCAGGTCAAGCAGACTGGTGATATCCTCACCATCATCAAATTTTTTATCAAAATCAGAAGCTTTCATATAGTTCTATTTCCTCTTTACGTGCTCTTCGAACGGAAATGATCCGGATGTTATTTTTTCGATACGTTATGACTGCCGACCAGATTTTCTGATCAAGCTTCCCGATTATTAAAAACCTTGGTTCATCTGAAGTTATTGCCGGGATTTCCAGTACATCCGGATCTTTCCACAGATCCAGCGCCTGATAGAAATCTATACCGTGCTTTTCCCGGTTAGCCCTGCTTTTATTTTCATCAAACTCAAATTCAATCATGGTATGAAATATATACCTTTTTTACTCAATAATACAATAGAGCTATATGCAAGTGTTTCGATTTGGTTTACACAGCCGGGACAAAATCTATCCTGATGCGGCAGTGATCGCTCGGTCTCCAGTCCGCCGGATCTGGACCCAGACATTAAAAAACGGAAAATTTAATGTTTGTTTGGGTGGAATGTCTTATTTTGAGGTCGGATTTGGACGCATACATTAAAAACCCGGAATTTTAATGCCAAAAGCACAGCAATACACAGTAAACCCGGACCGGACACAGCCGTGGAATGCTCTGCCTGATTTGCCGATTGCACCGGATCTCTACAGAGATGTGGATATCTACGAGCAGCTCGGTCGGGCAAAAGAAGCGCTGGCGTTGCTGGCAGGACGAAGTATTGCCATTCCAAATCCAGGGATGCTTATCAATTCCATCACACTCCAGGAGGCCAAGGTTTCAAGTGCCATCGAAAACGTGTTCACCACCGATGACGACCTCTACAGGGCGATGAGCGATTCAAAAACCGGTGGTGAATCTGCGGGACCTGCCAAAGAGGTGCTCCGATACCGTGAGGCCCTTTGGGAGGGGTATCACTATCTGAAAAAGAAAGGCGCATTCGACCGGGACTATTTTATCAAACTGTATCAGATCATCCAGGAGAGCGGGGATGGCATTCGTCCGCCGTTTGCCAGGACATTCATCCGGATGGGAGGAAGCGGTCCGAACGCGGGAAAACCTGTCTTTACCCCGCCTCGCGGCAAGGGAGTGGTGGAAGCCAAACTCGACAATCTGATCGACTTTCTGAACGATGAGCAGTCGCAGCCGGATGATGTACTGCTTAAAATGTGCATTGCCCACTACCAGTTCGAGGTGATCCACCCGTTCCGGGACGGTAACGGACGGGTGGGACGAATCATGAATTTGCACATCATCACCCGGAGCCATCAGCTGGAACTGCCCATTCTTTACCTGAGCCGGTACATCCTTGAGCACAAGCAGGATTATTACGAGTACCTCGCGGGCGTATCCCAGCGCGGTGATTGGAAGGCTTGGTTGCTCTACATGCTGAAAGCAGTGGAGTGGACTTCGCAGCTTACCCTCCGGAAGGTCAATGACATCATTGAAACAAGGGAGGATATACTTGACGTGCTGCGGGAACAGACGGACATCCGTCGGCCCGGGGATCTCGCCGAAGCGATTTTCACCCAGCCTTATGTCAAGGTGCAACATCTGGTCGATCGCGGGATTTATGCCGAAAACACAGCCCGCAACTACCTGAATGAGCTGGCGGAATTACAAATCCTGGAGAAAAGAGAGATCAGGGGCCGGCACTACTACATCAACCCGGCACTGGTCGAGATCCTGTCGTATTGAACGCACACCGTGCGGGTTAAGGGGCATGTTTCAGGCTCTGAAACCGGTCGCAATTTGCGACCAGTTTACCACCTGTGAGACATAATCGGGATTCCGAGCGCCGGGTTACCGCTGTTTTCTGACGGGCTTTCCGTCAAGTAGCAGGCGTTCCACGGACAGGTCCTCGTCGAGGGCTTCCCAGTGGATTCCGATGCCGTTTCCAATCAGCCGCCAGTTGTTCCGGTCGATTGCACCGGCATTGCGCAGTTTCGGGAACCAGTCGATAGGAACGGCCAGCTCCCGGCCGTCATCCAGTTGGATCACCATCATGCGATCGGTAAACCGGATGTTCCTTGCCAGCGGGGTTTTTATGTCAGCCGAGGTACTCATTCCAGGAAGATTCGATCAGGTTGGTATGTTCTTCAATCAGTTTTTGGATTTTGTTCAATTCCGTTGCACTGTATCCGCTTGTATATACAAGTATAACTGGTTTAATCCAGAATTTACAATATCCATTTCCACTTTCAACGTGTATGTGGATGGGTTCATTCCCTTCATTACTGAAGAAAAAAGACGATATCCCCGGGTTCTTAGTACCGTTGGCATCCGAAAGTTGTAAAGATGAAGATGAATAGCTCAAAAAAAATCGAGATTTAATCCGATTAATGAGTCTATTATTGTCCGATTGCAACAATAATGGTGTCATTTTATAGACACGTAACTTCTGGAATCCTTACAACGTTTTTTCGATGAGTTTGCCTGGTCTATCCAAAATCAATTTCAATCCGGCAATAATCGCTCGGCCCCCAGTCCGCCGGATCATTGAGCGCCCTCACGCGCATCCGGTCCGCCAGTCCTGTTGAAGCAAACACAAAATCCATTTGCCGGGTGGATGCGGCCTGTAGAAAACGTTATCATACCCGCCATCACCCCGAAACTATTACACAGGAAACCACCATGTAACTCACCAAAGAAGACGCCCTGCGCGCTTATGCCCGCATGATGAACACGCTGGACGTGTCCCACCTGGAGCCGCTCCTGGCCGATAACTTCCACTACGCCTCCCAGATGGTCATCCCGCCGCCAACCCAAATGCGCCCCACCGGCGAGTATCCGTGAAACCGCCAATAAAGCCCCGAGTCTCTACTTTTTAGTGTCAGAAAATGGAGAGTGGGTCATGGCTAAAGAGGGTTTCCGTTAATTTTTGGCACACCCGGCGGCACATGGCCCGACGGAAACTTCCGGTGGGGTGCACACGAGATCAGCCGGTGAAACAGAGCGGTGCGCGTGATGTAATGCTTCTCGGGTGACCATCGCTCTTTCATGGATACTTTCTCTGTTTCGATTTCGACCAGACCGAACAGATGTAAAAACCGCTCGAATGTTCGAATAAAATAACATCTGCTGGCGGGGTTCCATGGATTTTCTTCGATTTCAGTCTGGGCATCCCCGCCCTCGTATAAATCCGGGAAGGCCCTGAAGTACTTTTTGGCGTAGAAAGTATCTCGTCTCTTTTTATCTCCGTAACGTTTGAGCAGAACCAGGGAAAATGCAAAACCGATTTGGCCGATTCTCTCCGATTCGTACCTGTCATAGTAGGCCCAATTGAATTTGTAGCAGAATGTCAACAATAATTGACGCAAAAGTTCGGCATTGTTTCCAAGCAGTTTTTCACCGTTTTTGGTCAGGCTGAGCTTGTTATTGCGCTTTTTCGTGAGGCCGGCGATATCGGAGAGTTTCCTGGCCAGATCGATCGAATGCGAATCGGTCTGCTTATAAAGCTTGACAATACCCGATTCAATCATTTCTTCTTTATAAAAACCCTGTTCGTACAGGTCGGCGACGATTTTTACCGGCAGAAACCCTTTGGCCGTGAGCTTCATCTCCCCGGTCTTTTTCAGGCGTCCTCCGAGATACCGAATCATGTTCAGCATGGGAATCAAGCGGTAATCGGCTTCATCAAGGAGATTCAGTTTCAACGGGCTGTCCGGCCCGAATGGATCATGCAGCAGATATTGCATTTCGTTGGGAGAATATCCTTCGAATTCCGGAATCGGTCGGTTGTTTTGCCGGTCCATGTACTGCCGGGCATATTGCTGCAGATCGTTATCCAAGGCGGTTACCCTTCTGTTAAAACATCTGATTCAAAAGGTTGTTTGAACCAGAAGAGTACTGAGAATGGCGTAATTTTCAAAAAAACATGAAGGGACCCATGGCGAAGTCCCGGATCCCCTCGAAATCGAGCAGCAGGCGCCGGATCCGGTTCTGCAGGACCGGCACGGGCGTCATTTCGTAATTTTGCAAGCTCTGCAAACCTCAAATCAATCTTGTGAATTCTATGTTGAAAGGATAGGTGTCAGTTATCAAATACGTTCAATGAGTCGCTCTCTCACCACTTCATATGCTTCCTGCCAATCAAATGATTCATCCGGTCTCACAAGTGCTTCAAGATCACCAAAAAACTCGGAATCAGTCATTTTCTTATCCAGATTCAATAAATATTGTCTTTTTGTTGGGGATTTACCCCCGGATAACTCCATATAACGTTGGTAGCAGGCTATAGCTTCCTGCTCGTCAAATGGTTTCCGGTTTATCAAGACTTTATATAGATCAAATAAATCACGCCCTTTTTTCCTTTGATACATTGCTCGCAATTTTGACCCCGTCAATTCTTCCAGCCGATATGTAGTAATTTCACATTCTCCATTAAACCAGGAACTTGCCACTTGAAATGGTTTATGAAAATACCCCATCATAGAAAAATGCTCACGACAATTGATTTCAATTTTAAGTCGCAGGACTATCGATGGATCTGATTCCGCCGCTACACGGAATGACAGGGTGTTGTTATCCTTTTTCTGATTTATGGATGCATCACCTAAAAAAGACAGCCTTTCCCGAAGGCGGCGAATTACCGGTTTGATGGGTTCACCAACTATCTGCACTAAATCGATATCTTCGGAGTATCTCGGCTGCGGGGATAAATACAACTTGTGCAATGCGGTTCCGCCGCGGAAAGCCAGTTTTTCCGACAGGAATTCATCCTGATAAATTTCACAAAGTGCACGACAGATTATCAAATCCTGCTCAATCTGCTCATCCGTTTGCCATGGGACTACACTGCTCCATTCTGTAATATATGCGCGGGGTATCATTGATCAGTCTGTTTCCACATCCACATTTACAAGCACTTTCCAGCGGTTATCCGCCGAATAACCACTCTCAGAGGAACCCGTTTTCAAAGGCGTCCGGAATAGTTTAACCCCTTTTTTATCCAACAGACGAAAAAGTGTGTCTGCCCATTCGACATATTCGACTTTGTATTCCAGCAGATAACCCAGTCTTTGCATAACGGAAACCGGGACATATTCCAGTAATTCATTCGTGAAATCTTCTTTTCCAACTACCTCCATCAATTCATGCAGGACGACGGCAGACCGGTTGATTCCTCCGATGTGGTGGTTGTATTGAATCAAATCCACCGCGGTAAGTAGTGGACTGGAAACTTTAATAAAGCCGGTTTCCGTATTTATTTGCTGGATGAAAGATTTCGGGAAGTTCTTCTTGCTAAGATAATTAACCTTGATTCCCTTTTTTCGGGTTGGACGTAGTACGGGTAGTTCGGTCACCACAAAAAACTCCTGAGGTTGCTGATGTGCTGCTCCATGCATAGAGGCAGCACTTAACAGCCCGACATAATAGGGACGTTTCAGAAAATGCATCAGCCCGTCGATAAATTGTGTCGGTGGCAGAATACCCCGGGCCTTATAGGACGGCGGAATAATGATATAATATCCTTTATGGATGGAAAGGATATTGTTTTTCCTGACTTCGCGATTCAGGGATTGTTTAAGTGCGTCCGTGGTACTATGAGGCATATTTTGTTTAAGCTCCTCCCAGGAAAATGCATACTTTCCGGTAGCTAGCAGATGCCCGACCCAATGCTCCAAACGAGTGAAAGATTGCGAACCCATAATAGTAACTTTTTGCAAAAGTTATCACTTTTCAATACTTCTTGCAATATTCTACTCTTATAACGAAGTCTCACCCCTGAATATCAACAATTCTGAATAGTGGTGATCCGTGACAATTCTGACCATTTTAATCAAATACGGATAGAAGCAACAAACTCCCCCAACGGCCGCACAAACTCCCGCCCCTGCATCAACCGGCCGGCCGCATCCAGCACATTGAGCGACAATACATGGCACCGGCTCCCGCAAATGCCTCCGGATCTGCAACGCGGCATATTGCTCCCAGAGATCGTTCATGTCGAACATCAGGGCGAGCACATAGTCCCGGCCTCTGGAAATATCCGGATGAACATTCAGCAGGATCATCCGGGCGATCGAAAGGACCTTTTTGTAATGCTTTTATCATGTCAATTTGAATAGCCTGACTTAACCTACTGAAATAATCATTCAATATGGCACAAAAGGGTACCAACAGAATTACATTCACGTTTGACTAAGAAATGGTATTTACCGATTATCCTTACCATCGCCGTGAAACCAAACCATATGGAATTCGAAAATCAATTAGAAATAGGCAACGGTATTTACACTCCCTCTGAAATCGCAAAAATACTGAGGGTTCCCTACGCAAAGGTTTTCCGATGGATTACCAAATACTGGGACGGCGAACTCGGAAAAGAGTTTGCTGAGCGATATTCCTGGAAGGTCGAAAATTCTATGGCGGTAAGTTTTCACACCTTGGTAGAGTTCCATTCCTTGATGCAATTTGCGGAGGCCGGAGTTAAAACCAGGCAAGTTCTCGAAGCCCACAAGGATCTATCCGGTACATACGACACCGCCTTCCCGTTTGCGATGAAAGAAGTTCTGGATAATATCAAAACAGACGGATTCAAAATCTATTTGTCAAAAAACAAGGATGTAGTCACTCTCGACGGCACCAGACAATTAAATATGGACTTCATCAGATTCTTTTTTAAAAAACTCGACTTCGATTCCGGGAATATTGCATCCCGGTTCTGGCCGCTGGGAAAGGAAAAGTCCATTCTGATAGATCCGAAACGAAAATTTGGCCATCCGGTAATTGATGACCGAAACATTTATCCGGAAACGATTCACGGTCACTATATTGCAGGAGATCCCATTGCTTACATTTCTCATGTCTACAATTTGTCGGAAAAGCAGATACAGGATGCACTGGAATTTTGTGAAGCGGCATGATTCTCTCTCTTGACGAAAATATGCCCATTCACCGAAGAAAACATGAGCTTGAACTTTACCGCAGGAAGAACATCGGAATGTTTTTCTTAAAAGGAACGAGTAAAAAACAAGGTTTGAGTGTATGGCAAATGGTTGAGGCTCTGGCTAAAAATTGGCTGCAAATTGTAGACATCATTTATCGTGAGAAGAGGCCTTTTGCATATCAAATATCACTAAAAGGGAAAATGAAGAAGGTTGATTGAATGACCAGCCTCATCATACACATCCCGCACGCCTCAACGCACATCCCATCCCGGGATGGATTTCTTGTGGATGGGGCCCGCATCGAAAAGGAACTACTCACGCTCACGGACTGGCACACCGACGATCTGTTTGTGGATGCGGCCCGTGACGATCATCCGGTCGCGGCCGGATTCTCCCGCATCTTCTGCGACGTGGAGCGGTTTGCGGACGATCGTCAAGAAGTCATGGCGAAATTCGGGATGGGCGTGCTCTACGAATCGACCGACGACGGCGAGCCGATGCGCAATGTGACCCCGGAGTTGCGGAAGCGGATCCTGGAGCGCTATTATCACCCGCACCATGCCAGGCTCGAGAAGGCGGTGCAGGCGGAACTGGACCGGGTCGGTCGGGCCGTCATCGTGGATGCGCATTCCTATCCGGACATCCCCCTGAAGCGCGACCTGGACCCGCGCCGGCCCCGTCCGGATTTCAACATCGGCACCGACCCGTTCCACACGCCGCAGGAACTTGTGGATGCGTCCGTCCGCTTTTTCGAAGCGCGCGGATACTCGCTGGGGGTGGACTGGCCCTACAAGGGCACCATCGTGCCGCTTGCCTGGTACGGCAAGGACAAGCGGGTGGCGTCCATCATGCTGGAGGTCAATCGAAAACTGTATCTGGAGGATGGCAGCAGCGACAAAAATGGGAATTATGACCATGTCCGACAGACAATTCAGGACTATCTGGATGTAATCGCATCGAGTGTGACGGTCTGAACCGTTTAAAGCAGGAGCATTGCCTTAAAAACTGCATCACGTGACTTGCAGCGCTGTCATTCCTCAGGTGTCTTGACAACTTTGAAAGCAATATCCTTTTCACGCTTTGGGACAGCACCTTTTCTCAAATTATCGATGATCGTGAGACTTTTTATGCCTTGAATAAATGATAAAAAATGGGTCGATGTCTCAATCCGGGGCTGATTTCCAAATCGCCCTCCTCCCGCAGATGATCTGCCGATACCAAAGCTGTAGCTCTTATTCCTGAAAACAATGGTCACAGTCTCAGTAGTACTTTTATAAAGAGCATTGACACCGTATTTCACCTGGATCAATTTGCCTCGCCACTCGAAAATAAAATCAGAGAGGTTGTCACCTTTTCCATGCCAGGTCAAAACAAGTTTGTCTTTTGTTATCTCATGTTCCGGGGGATGCATGTCACACTAAATATTTGGTGAAGTGGATGGCAAGTGTATGCCGCTCAATATAAAGAATAATCATCTTGACAGCCCGATGACAGCGTGTTGATTCCGAATTTTCACTGTGGTATCTCATAAAATAATGCCTCACTACGACACGATTTGACGTTTAAAAGCCCTGAGCCGGGATTATCGTTGGTAGTGTTTCAAAGAGTGTGCCACGTCCCCTATTGCAGTATGGTGGATGAGGTGATGAGTTCTCACTGCAGTTCCACCCAAATTGCAGGTTATCGTCCTTGCCGAAGTCGGAAGCGGCAATATCCACCGGCCCAACATTTGTATCAACCCTCTGCCATCCCAAATGCGCTGCACAGGCGAGTACCCGTGAACCCGCAGTACACGCCGATGCCCTCCGAAAAGACCCTCCATATCATACACATCCCGGACACCTCAACGTAAATCCCGTCCCTGGATAGATTTCTTGTAGATGGGGTCCACATCGAAAAGGAGCTACTCACGCTCACGGACTGGCACTCCGACGACTTACTTAATGATGCTTTCATCGGTTTTGATGAAGTGAGCGCATACTTGCTGGGATTGAGCTAGCGGGCAATCGCGCCGCTTGCGCAGTCATTCATGTTGGAGGTCGATCGCAAGCTCTATTGCAGGATGGTAAAGTTTAATAACCTCTAGTCGATAAATTTCATAAAGGCGAATAAATTCAGTTAATATGAAATTCATACGTATTAATTTGTAAAAATGAGATGTCTTAAAAGCTAAGAAGTAAAATTATTTGCTAAATTTGTCTTTTTTTGTTTAATTCGTAGAAAATATTTTGTTTCTAGCTATTTATTAAAATATTAAAACATGGAAGATACAAATCAAAGAATTGACGCTGATTCGATTGTGATCAATGTGGACAAAAATGTTTTTGAAATTACTTCAATTATACATTCATCTTATATCTTTACAGATAGGTGCTACATAAGTATCAATACGAATGAGTCAGGGATAGAGGTCTGTCTTAAGAAAAAAGATAAAAATATTAACTTAGATACTATTGCCCGTGAATTTAATAATGAAGTAATCGATCAGCAAATAAGATTAACAACAGGTCGAGAGTATAAAGAGATAAGAAAGCAGTTGGTAAAAAAAGCATTTTCTTCAATTAATAAGTGATGAGTAATTATAGTATACTGCCGTTTAGATTTGAAAGATTCGAAGACGATTACTTCATTTCAAACGAAATAGGAGAATATGTCTATTTGAATCCAATTGACTTTAATTCATTTGTGAACCATAATCTTGATATAGAATCTGATGCATATCTAAATTTAAAAAGCAAGCATATTGTTGCTGATACAAATATTGAATCAGTTATTGAATTACTTGCGACTAAATATAGAACAAAAAAAAATTTTCTATCTGAGTTTACCTCTCTACATATGATTGTTGCATCTCTGAGGTGCAACGCAAATTGTAGCTATTGTCAAGTATCAAAAAAAAATGTAGAAGATTATCAGTTCGATATGGATAAGTCTACTGCGAAAAAAACAGTAGACATGATTTTTAAAAGTCCTAGCAATAATATAAAAATAGAATTTCAAGGTGGGGAGCCTTTACTTAATTATAAAATAATCAAATATATAATAAACTATGCAGAGTGGAAAAATATATATCATAAAAAAAATCTAGAGTTTGTAATTTGTACAAATCTGACATTAATTAATGAGAAGATGCTTAGGTGGATAAGTAAACACAAGGTTTACATATCAACATCTATTGATGGACCAAGAGACCTTCATAATAAAAATAGACCATTACAAAAAAATAATAATAGTTTTGAATCAGTAGTAGAGAAAATAAAGCTTTGTAGGGAATATCTTGGAGAAGATAGCGTATCAGCACTAATGACAACATCATCCTATTCCCTAGGAAACTTTCCTGAGATCATAGACACATATAGGGAGTTAGGTTTTAACTCAATATTTTTGAGAGCACTAAATCCTTATGGATTTGCTAAAAGAGATGAGCATTTTTTAGCTTATCCAGTAAATAAATTTATTGAAGAGTATAAGTTAGGTTTAGACTATATCATTCAAATTAATCTTTCCGGTGAATATTTTTGTGAAGACTATGCTACAATATTGCTTTCTAGAATCTTAACTCCATTTAGCACTGGATTTGTAGATCTTCAATCACCAAGTGGTATAGCTATTTCAGGTGTTATATATGATTATGACGGTGACGTATATGTTTCTGATGAAGGAAGAATGTTAGCCTCTTCAGGGGACAAAACATTTAAAATAGGTAATGTTAACAATGATAAGTATGAAGATATATTTAATAGTGACTATCTTCATGAGCTGATTGAATATTCAGTTGCTGAAAGTCTTCCTCAGTGTTCGACTTGTGCTTATTTGTCTTATTGTGGAGGAGACCCAGTAAGAAACTATAATGAACAAAAAGATTTCATAGGTCATAGACCAACTAGTGACTTCTGTAAAAAAAATAAAAGTATAATTCAGTACTTGTTAAGTCTACTTAAAGAAGACAACCCTGAAATAAACAAAATATTTTGGAGTTGGATTATTCGCAGAAATATAGAATTATGAAGCAACTATTTGGGGAACCATATAATCTAGAAGAGACTATTATTGGAATAATAGTAAAAGAAAATAGGGCTTTTTTAAGAAGAAAAGACTATGTCCTAGTAACTGATCAAATAGATATTAAAGGGAAATATAAAGCTATAATTACAGGTCATAAGCTTTTAAGCGAACAGCAAGGTGTATCGGGTGTAAGTAACACTGATGAGCTTAATAATGGTGATATAGTTACAATCGACTCCAGTGGCGTAATAAATGTTGTTTACGAAAAAGGATCAAAACATAATGCGATATTTATTACTGGGAGATGTAACTCTAATTGCATAATGTGTTCCCAACCACCAGTTAAAAAGGAAGCAGATAGATTTAAACTCAATATTGAATATATAAGACTCCTACCTAAACAAACGGAATCGATTGGCTTGACTGGAGGTGAACCCACTGTTATAGGTGAACAATTATTTGGTATAATTAAAGAAATCAAAAAGAGACAACCTGAAATACATATAAACATATTGTCAAATGGTATAAAATTTAAGGATAAGAAATATGCTTATGATTATGCAAGCTGTATAAATGAAAGAACAGTTATAGAAATACCATTGTATTGTGATATAGATCATATACATAACAATATAGTAGGTACAAAAACATTCTATGACACAATAAAAGGTATTTATAACCTTGCTTCTTACAATGTAAAAATTGGTATACGTGTTGTTGTAATGAAGCACAACTATAAAAGATTGGCAAATATAGCTGAGTTTATCTACTCAAATATGCCATTTGTATATCAGATTGCATTTATGCAAATGGAGCCAACGGGACATGCAATTAATAATATCAATGAACTCTGGATTGACCCATATGACTACAACGAACAATTAGAAAAAGCAGTACTGATATTACACTATAGGGATATGCATGTATCAATATATAATAGCCAATTATGCATTTTACCAGAAAAAATAAGAAGATTTGCGGTTAAATCAATTTCAGAATGGAAAAATATTTATGTCCAGAAATGTGAATTATGCAATATTAAATCCGAATGTCCAGGTTTTTTTGCATCATCAGAAAAGTTTCATAGTAGAAAAATTCAACCTGTAATGAATAATTAAAGCTAATCAAACATATAGGATCAAAACAAAAATAAACAACAACATATATATTCTGAATATTTGCTAACTAGTTTGTTGACAAATTAAAAATCTAAGTTTAAATTGCAACGAAACAGAAATTTAATATTCATTAGAAAAAAGAGTAGTTGGAGGAGATATGAGAAGATTATTAACTGTTCTACTTACTGGATTTATATTTATTGGAACTTCTATTACTCAAAAAACAAGCATATTATCTGCAAAAGATATTGTTTATAATGAGTATGAAGAAAATGACGGACTCGTATTGAAACATGCAAATGAGATTTATGGCAGTGAATTTTATTCATCTAATCAGCATACCTCTCATAGATCCCACTCTTCACATAGTTCGCACCGTTCTCACAGCTCTCATAGTTCACACAGCTCACACAGCTCACATAGCTCACACTATTCAATGTACACATAAGTAATCCACTTAATTTAAGATAGAATACTCGTATTAAATCAATTCCTTGGGGATAGAGCCGAAACTATAATCCGGACAGCTGATCTGGTAAGGGTTCTGAAGAAACTGCCGCTGCTGGATCGGGCCAAGGTGCATGAAGTTTCCATGGATATGCCAGTAACGTTGAAAGGTACTTCACCATTTTGTGTGTCTGAGGTAGCATAAAAAAATCTCCTTGCGTAGGTTTGGCAAGCGACCAAACTAACCAAAACCAAACGCAAAGAGACAATGCATATAACAAAAGTACAACTCAGCTAACTCATTGCCACCCACCTTCAACTAGAAAACGGTCTGAATGAGGTCATGGGGATGACCCTGAACGGCATGATGAAAGCCGAACGTAATGCCTTTCTGGAGGAATCTGCGCCCAATAAGGGCGACATCGTGCCACTTGCCTGGTATGGCAATGACAAGCGGGTGGCGTAGATTATGCTGGAGGTCAATCGTAAATTATATTGCGAGGACAACAGCTGCGGTAAAATTTTGAATTATTGCCTGGTCAGGCATGAAATTAATAGCATTGATTGAGTACCCAAAGTCTTAAGAAAAGCAGTATGATGTATGGATTCTCTAGGTGCAGTGTTTTTTCATCGTAAGTACCATGGTTAATAATCAAAATTGGAATAAGTTGGATAGAAAGACAAAATTTAAGCCATCTTGACGTGTCTTTTCCATTATGACTCTCACTTACGGACTTTACGAACAACTCATCAGCAGGACGCTCCAACGTAAGCTTGAGGAACAAGATCAACGCCAATATCATATTGCAAAGGAACCACTTGATCCCGAAGAGGCCGCCTTATACCTGAGTCGATATCTTTCCCGGATTATGCAGTCGGTCCTTGGTGAATATCGGTCCGATCACGAAGGTATTAAACAGCAAATCCAACTATGCAATGAGCTTATCGAGCGGCTGAATCAAAGCACACGACGGCTGGATCTATCTGAGGATCTTATTGAGGCCGGTGGCCAGGTACTTACTGCCGTTTTCGACCAGAATAATGCGCCATTTTCCAACCTCGAAGAACACTTAAAGCGCATCACTCCGGTTACACGTCTCACTCAAAGCGAGCTTTTCACTGGCAGTCGCGCAGGAATCACCATGGAGAGCGAGCTTAAAAAGGAGATTCTGTCATCAGACCGTATTGACTTGCTCATTTCATTTATCAAATGGACTGGTATCCGGATTTTCGAGCAAGAATTGCGGGAATTTACCGGCCGTGGTGGACGCCTGCGTGTTATTACCACCTCTTACCTGGGTGCAACCGACGAAAAGGCCATCCGATTTCTGAATGAACTTCAGAATACCGAAATCCGAGTCTCCTACAATACCGGCAGTGAACGACTTCACGCCAAATCGTATCTGTTCCGGCGCAACACGGGTTTTCATACCGCCTATATAGGTTCATCCAACATCTCGCAATCCGCACTCACCAGCGGACTGGAGTGGAACTTGAAGGTCACAAACAGCGAAATCAGCCATATCATCGACAAGTTCATAAAGACTTTTGAAACATACTGGAATGATTACGATTTCGAGCCCTATGAAGCTAAGCGGCTTACCAGTGCACTGCGGGATGCACGTCGGTCTTATGATGCCACACCATCTTTCGTTTATTTCGATCTGAGACCGTACCCGTTTCAGCAGCGGATATTGGAAACACTCAGCGCTCGTCGGTCAGTGCATGACAGCTGGCGTAACCTGATAGTTGCTGCAACTGGTACGGGAAAAACGGTAATCTCTGGATTCGATTATCGCAGGTTTTGTAAAAAGGAGGAAGAGGAACAAGAAAATTTGCAAAGGCAAGCGAATACAACCACTCGTCCAAAATTGCTATTCATAGCACATCGAGAGGAGATCCTTAAGCAGGCAATGGCCACGTTCCGTGGTATTCTCCGTGATCAGAATTTTGGTGAATTATGGACTGGTCGCTATGAGCCCACTCATGTTGATTACGTATTCGCATCCGTCCAGACACTCAATAGCCGATGGGATCAAATTTCGCTGAGTAAGGAATACTACGACTACATTGTAGTGGATGAAGTGCATCATATTGCTGCGTCCAGTTACCGTCCCATCATCGACTATTTCAAACCTAAAGTGCTGCTTGGACTCACGGCCACGCCCGAACGCATGGACGGTGAAGACATTCTGCGTGATTTTGACAATCGGATAGCCGCGGAGATCCGTCTGCCTGAGGCACTCAACCGAAAACTGCTCTGTCCATTTCAGTACTTCGGCATCACCGATAGTGTCGATCTTTCAGGCGTGACCTGGCGACGCGGAGGTTATGCGACCGAAGAATTGTCCCATGTCTACACCGCATCTGATGCACGTGTCGGTGAGGTTATTGATAGCATTCGCAAATACACCGTCGATGAGCACAAAGTGCGTGCCTTGGGTTTTTGCGTGGATATGAGGCATGCTGAGTTTATGGCGGAACGCTTTGTCTCTGCAGGTTTCCGGGCCGCTGTACTTACCAGCAAGAATGCCATCCGGAGAGAAGAGCTGCGTCTGAAGTTGGCACGAGGCGATATTAACTACCTTTTTGTGGTGGATATGTTTAATGAAGGTCTCGACATTCCGGAGGTGGACACTGTGCTGTTTTTACGTCCCACTGAGAGTTTGACTGTCTTTCTGCAGCAACTTGGGCGTGGATTGCGCAATTCGGATGGCAAGGAGTGTTTAACAGTGTTGGATTATGTCGCAAATGCCCGCAAGGAGTACGATTACGAACATAAGTTCCGGGCATTGGTAGGCAAGACGGACACATCCACACGACGCGAAATCGAACGTGATTTTCCGAATCTGCCACTGGGGTGTTCCATTACACTTGAGCGAGTGGCCCGAGATCGAATTATCGAAAATATCCGCCGAAACACACGGCGCACCCATGCTCATATGCGCCATCTAATCAGGCAGTTTCAGCATCAGTCGACACTACCACTTACACTTGAGAACTTTCTGGAGTTTTACCATTTGGACCCGGAAGAAATATACAAGCGGGATAAAAATTTTCATCGTTTGTGCGCCGATGCCGGCTTAATACCGGGATTTTCCGAATCTCTCGAAAAGAATGTTACTAAAGCTATTTTCCAGAAATGGTTGCCCAATCGATGTGTGGGATACTTCCGATTTATAAGGCAGCTGTTGGCGAAATTCGCACAAAACAAGGTATCCAGCCTGGACGATTCTGATTTTAAAGAACCAGAACACGCGTTGATGGCTATGATGCTCTGTTACGATATATGGAGCGTCCCGCCGGCTAAAGCAGGATTTAGCTCCTTGACGCGGGCTGTAGAACATATCGGGTCACATCCTGTGATGTGTACTGAAATTGTGCAGGTACTGGATTGGATTATCGCCCGAATCGAAGTAGAAGAAAAAACTTTTCGACCTGGATACCCTTGTCCCCTTAGATTTCATGCGCGTTACCATCGTGATCAGATTTTGACAGCTTTCGGATTCAATGATTTTAGAAAATCAAAGTCAATTAAAGAGGGGGTAGCACGCATTGGTGAAACCAATACCGAGCTTCTATTTGTCACGCTGGAGAAAAGTGAAAAAGAATACTCACCAACCACCATGTACCACGATTATGCCATCAACGAAGAACTATTCCACTGGCAGTCACAGAATTCTGCCCGACCCGATCGTGGTCGAGGTCAGGAATATGTACAACAACGTGATAAAGGCAAGAACGTGTTGCTTTTCGTACGTGAGCGGAAAAAGTCGAAATGGGGCAATACCATTGGCTATGTTTTTCTGGGCCCTGTGCAATATGTGACGCATGAAGGGGCACAACCTATGAGCATAACCTGGCGACTTGAGGAACCGATGCCGGCTTCTTTATTGGAAAGTGGAAGAAAGCTGGTTGCGGGGTGATGATTTTTGGGGATGGGCACGGCACTTATATTTATCGGCCTTGCGTTTAAGTGGCTGGGCGAGATGTTTTAATTGGGCAAAATGCGACTGCCAGTCCGCCTGAAGCGCTTGTTATGCGTTTTTGTGAATTTTCTCGATTAGTCATGTTAACTAAACAAAGTGAAACTGAAAAATACATAAGCGAGATATCCAAAAAGTAGAATACACCCTTCCCTGCGGGTAACTTTTTTTCCCGTGTACAAAAAAAGGAACAGCAACATGGAGACACCCAACATTATCCATAAGTCAAAATCTAGTATTCTTTGGTTAACGGGAAGTGGTTGCAGCATTGCTGAAACACCCAATATACCGAGTGTGTTAAAAATATTACTACCAAGAATGTTCCCTACGGCAACGTCCGCATGGCCCCGAATCGTCGCCAATACAGATATTGACAATTCAGGTAATGAGGTACCTACTGCCACTAAAATTAAACCTATAAACGCTTCTGAAATCTCAAATGATTCGGCTATTCCAATGGCACCCAATAATAAAACCTGAGCCCCAGCAATCAAAAGTAGTAAACCAAGCAGTATGTAAACAATAGTTTTAAGGGTTGAGCCTGGAATTCCAGTAACTTCCGTTGCTTCAGCTTTGTGAAGCTCAGCGGATGGGGAGCTTGTATGGCGCTGGCTAAAATAGGCCAATAACAAGTAACCCAACAATGCTATTGCAAGGATGATGGCATCAAATCTTGCGAGGCTGCTTCCTCCCACCAATACCAGTAGCAACACGCTGGAAAGCATAACAGTCAAAGCATCACGTTTCAAAGCGAGGGGACGCACAGCTAGTGGTTTTATGAGTGCACACAGACCTAAAATGAGCAAGATATTACCAATATTACTACCAACTACATTGCCAATTGCGATATCAGCACGAAGATTAATTGCAGCATCCACCGAGACAGCGAATTCTGGTGCTGATGTACCAAAGCCAACGATTATAAGACCTGATAAAAGAGGGGAAACTTTAAAAAAAGAAGCAGCGCTCAAGGAACCCCGTATTAATAACTCCCCACCAATGGTAAGTAAAACAATGCCAATGATAAGAAAAAACAAATCGAACATATTGGAGGAGGGGGACTCAGATAATTAGTGATGAGGGTGGATTTTAAAACGCATATCCCAAAATTTATAATTCTCATTATTGGCTAAAATATTTTTTGATATCAGAATCAATTTTATGTGGGTCCTGACGATTATCAAAAACCGTTATAATTTCAAGCTCTTCAGAGTTGAATCGATAGAAAAATGATGTTTGTTTACTCACAACGCATTTAAACAGATTCGGGAAAGTATCCGACTTTGGACAACTCTCAGGATGAGTAGCTACTCTTTTGAATGCGTTTAATACTTTTTGCAGGAACTCGTCTCGTTCCTTTTTTGCCCATTGTTGCTCAATAAATTCAAGAAGTAACGATAACTTCTTTTCAGCCAAAGGAGAGAGGTAGACTTTAAGCACATCAAGAATGTTTAGAAATAAATTCTTCCAGGCTTATTCTTTGGCCGTCATCGAGTTGATTGATGCCGAGCTTGATTTCTTCTTTTTGCTGATCACTGAGCTCATTCCAAAAATCGTGATCTTGCTCTTTGAGCACTTCAGTGAGCTTATCGATGGTTTGCTGATTATCGATCTTGAGAATCAGTTTGACCAATTCGAGTTTTGAAGATTGTAGGTCCATATCATTCAATGACTTATGGCAAAGAGAGAAAATGTGGAATCAAGCTAATGACAATCAGTTTTAGGTGCGAACATTTCTTTAAATATAATGACATAAAATGGAAATTGTTGTTCGATTCTGGCTAATTAACATTTGAAGTGCCCGATCCTGGGAGAAAAGTTTGAATCCGGGGGGCTAGCCCCCCGGATTTTTCGCGAAGTTTTGCAGCTTCCGTCTTTTCTCCTACCAAAGAGTCGAGCACATGAAGCCATACAAACACCTCGCACTGTGGGAAAGATACCACATCCGCAGCGCAATTCAATTTGATTACCGGCCTGCCAATATTGCCAGAA
>NZ_JAFIDN010000010.1 GCF_017921895.1 Natronogracilivirga saccharolytica | reverse complement strand
TATCCATGACCATCTATGTCTTTCGATTCTTTGTTTCACCTGTTGGGTGAAGATACAAAATCAGATAAACTCATGAAATACTTGATGTTATTGTATTTTTTTCCAATTTAACTCACGGATTCTGGTAATAAAAAAAAGGCTTGTAGGCAATGCCCACAAGCCGTCCCATGGACCGAAGCCCATGAGGTCATGTCTAATAATAATCTACATATTGTAAACGTGGATTACAAATAAAAATTATCATTTTATTAAGAATGAAATGTAGCCTTGTGAATTTTGCAATCGTAAGCAATGGCGCATTCATTTAAAGGTGTCATAACACACTCATCTACTCGTCCAAGCGCAGCCCCAGCTGCCTGGCTGACTCCCTGACTATCTTGTATTGCTGACTATTTTCCGTTATGGGATTGGCTTCGGTTGACTTGGCCCGGATTGTTATTTCAATTTCCACATTATTGTCGCGCAGTGGCATTATAAAGCTTGAAAAAAGCTGGTTATAATTGGCCAGATCAACTTTACCGCTGATGGTAAGTTCCGGAATCACCCTGTGATCTTCTTTTATATCGGGCTTATCCGTGCCTCCTGAATCCTCTGTCCCGCTTTGTCCATCCGGTATGTTTCCAGATGGTAGATCTTCCGGAACCTCACCCTCTTCTGGAACCTGGTCTTTGTGAACAACCCAATAACTTTCGTCTGAAAAATCAAAGTAAGGGGGTGATTCTTTGAAGTAGTATTGGTCAAAATCCTGACCATCGCCAGCAGCTATGGCCAATCGACCTTCCCGGCAGTACCGAAGCAGGCTTTGTTGAACCGTGTCCGGACCGGTAATCATGGGTTTGTCATCATACCGGAGAAAGGCCTCGTAAATATCACGGGCTTTCACTGGATGATCCCGCTCTGGCAGAAGGCTGTTTTTACTTAGTAAATGAAATCCTACAGATTCCAGGAGCCACTCTTCCTCTTTTAGCTTTTCGAAAAGGACGGTACTGATCTGCTCACTAAGACTGTTGCGGAAATCACGCAGTAAAATATGTTGTAACCCATCTTTGCTGCGATTCTTTAGCACAAGGGTATAGGCGGACACCAACGCACGCTCTACTTTCTCGGAGGCATCTTTGACTCTGTCCCGGAGGTCGCTTTTCTGATCAGCTTCGAGTTGGTCCTGGTACTCATTGAGAATCTTTTTGCAGGCCAAAAAGTCTTTTACTTCACTTTTAAGTGAAGACACCCCGTGGTCGGTACAGGCGAGGAACAGCAACGTATTTCGGTAAATACGCTCATTATTGCCCTTCTTTGTAGCAATTTGCTGAACCGTTTTACGAACCTGACCGTTAAGCTGGTTCATGTCAGCCGCATATCCGGGATGCAGGATGATCAGCGTAGGCTTTTTCTGTTCGGGAATGTCGGTGTTCCCGGGGGCGATGACCGATAACTTGGTAACATTGCGGCTATGCTGCTCAACGCGTTCAACGATTTCGGTTTCCAAATTGGCTGACGCCACATCATTGGCTGCCTTGGTCACCAGTATGTTGATGTTGGGTTTGGTATGAAACCAGTACCGTTTGGTCGATGTCCCCGCTGTGCTGTAATAAAGGTAATGCGCAGAGCCCTCCAACTCATCCAATACGGCATTGATGCTGTTGTGATTGAAGGAATCCGGTTTCAGGGCACAGAGCTTAATATGATCAAGTCCGATCCCTTTATTGGCGCCCTGGCTGCCGAAACTGTTAAGCAGGACCGTGGTGGCCACGCCTTGTGCCAAATTATATTTCCCGTATTCTTTTTTTTCACTGTCCACAGAAAATGCGTTTGATCCTTTTCCGGTGACATCGGCCGTCATTACAGCATCGTATCCATTGCCGTGCAATTTCTTAAGCTGACCGGCCAGAGCATCAAGATTTCCAAGATTAACATCCGAGGTGTGTATGAGGTAATTCGAACCGGTCAGACTGTTCTGGCGACTCCACAAGTCTGCAACAATCGATGCCAGAATCCGCAGCACGCCACGGGTTCGCTGGAAGTCATGGTGGGCCGCCCAGCGTTTGCGGAAGACATCGACAAGCTCCGGATGAAATGGGTAAGACTTTATCATCAGCTCCTTGTACTCGATGCGGGCGGCATGATTGGGCAACTCTTGATATAACGCCCGGTACATTTCAGAATACTGCTCTATGGCCGCTTCAATACTGGCAGGATCACCGATGTCATCAAACAAACGCCTTCTGATAACCTCGAATATTTCTTCATCATCAACCGGTTTGGCGTCGGCGCCCACACGTCCGAACCGACTAACCAGACTATCGAGTATGCGTGAGGCTTCCTGGGTTGATCCGACTTCGTAAGCGCTGGCCGGCAGGGTTGCAACCAGTACACACTGATCTACCGATGCTATGGCCTCGGTGAGTTCCTGGGTAAAACTGATGGTCTGATCGCCAAGGGAAGACTTGCCCACAGCAACACCGCTTGCTGCATGGCAATAATCGGCCAACTCATCAATCAGGATTAAACTGGGCGCAGACTGTTGTAAGACCTTTTTGAAAAGACCTTTCGGTGAAATTCGTTGCTCGTCGTTTTCACGGATTATCTGGTAAGCTTTTTGCCCGCCTAATTGCCACGCCAGCTCTCCCCATATCGTTTTAATGCGAAACCCATCGCTTACTTCACGGCCCTGAGTGGGATCATTGGTCGCGTTGGTGAATACGGCAATGTTGGCCTGATCATACTCCCATTGAATTTCTGAGCCAAGGCTATCTGAAAGATCCTGAACATCTTCGGCTTTTTTCCCAAGTCGGGCAAGGTGATAGAGGCTGATGAGCGAGTGCGTTTTCCCGCCGCCAAACCCTGTTTGCAGGGAAATGACTCTGTTATCGGCATCGGCACCGCCGTTAAGTCCGGCAATGACCCGACGCGCCAATGTGCGCAATCCTTTGGTGAAGTAGGTTTTGCTGAAAAAATCTCCGGGATTGCGATAGACTTCCCGGCCACTACCCAAAGCCACCTCTGCCAGATTAGCTGCAAAGACCGACTCGTCGAGACGGTCCTGCTTTATATCCATATGCGGGGTCACCTGGATAAACCAGGGCAGAATTTCCCCCTTGCTTGTTGCAGAGGTATCAGGAGAGGGTTTAGAAGCTGTTTTTTTTGACGGTTGTTTTTGAAGCTCCCGAATCCGCGATACAACATCATCCATGCCGGCATGTTCGGCAATCATGATCATGTTCTCAAATGCCCTGGTAACTTGACGCTCTGAGACCTCCTGATAGTGTGTGCATTTGTGGCGCACATCGGCGATTTCGCCGAGCCAGGTGGGCAGATCGTTGACTTTTCTTTGGAAGTCCCCTCTTAGCAGGTCTTTGTATTTGATGCCAAAGCCCCTGAGATTATGAAAATCAATCAGGTTTTCATCCGAAGTCCCGCTGCTTTGTGCTTCGATCCAACCACGTTTTTGGTTTTCACTTAGGGATTCAAAGTACCACTTTGCCCAGTCGTCACCGGCCTGCTTTTGCAATGTTGCCACCACATAAGGACGCATGGCCTCAATAAAGATTCCCAGTGCCTTGTAAATATTATCCATCGGTATTGATCCAGCCGTTTTCATAATCTACTCCTGCTTGTTACAAATCGAGTTGTGACTGTTCTCCCTGCCGTGCCTGATAGTTCAAGGCTTCACGGACCAGATTTTTCTGGTTAGCCATTAGTTCTGAGGCTGCTTTGAAATCATCCGTACCACCCGGCAGGACCTCTGAAAGTGAGGTGAGTACCCGCCAGAAGCTGCTACCATTGGTTGCTCCAATAGTATGCAAGTGGCTGATCAGCATATCCCGGTTACCCTTGTTGAAGAGATACATGGCACGATGAATGTGATTCAGCATCCACTCCGACTTATTTGTGCCTAATTTCGGGTTGTACTGGATGCGGTCTTCCAGAGGCATCAGTTGTTGCGAATTCCCACTCTTCTGTAAGATATGATGCTGTTCAAGATCGGACACATCCAGGCTCAGCCCTATTTGAGTAACTCGCCTCACCTCGTCATGCTGCGTTTCGGTAAAGCCGAACAGGTTGCACCATCCAATGTAGAACCGGGTGTATTCATCGGCCTCGATGTCGCTTATAATCGCCTGGAAGGCGGCATCTCTTGCTAATGCCAACAACTCGGAGACCTTTACTTCACTACCGTCATTCTTCTCTACATGCTCGTAGGCACCAAATACGCTCACAGCCTGACCAAAACAAGCGGTCAGCAGATCCGCTCCCCGGAATCCCATATCATAAAGCTCTTTGACTTCTTTACGAATTACTTCGGTGACCGCTGTGCGCACCTCTTGGAAACTGGCAAAACCCGATTTTTTAGTGGGTCGGCACGATACAGTCACTGATGAGGCAAGAGCTGCTCCAGCTATAGATACCGATCGATTTGCCATCTCGGTATCTATAGCCCAACTACCTGTGATATTCATATTTGCCCCCAAGATAGAATTACAAAGTGTAGTCCAGGCCTTTGTGCTTTGGTGAGCAAACATGATACTTACAATGTCCGAGGTTTGATGCTCAATCGCCGAAAAAATATTTTTAAGCTTATTTTCAAAATGCTGATAAGCCTTCTTGACTTCACCACTGTGATGATGCTTCAGAGCCGTACATTCTTCGGTTTTTGGAGTTTGTGGCGTGGCAAAATTGAGAGGGTACATATCGGCTAAGGTCCGTTTCATCCAAACGTAGAAGAAATCGGAAATATCGGCATAAGCAATGGCATCATAATAGGGCGGATCCGTAACAGTCGCTGTGATGCTTTTATGAGGAAACTGGTTTATGTCGCCACTTGATGAATTATTGCAGACTGAATGAAAATGATTCCATGATTCTGAATCGATATAAGTTACAATCCAAAATAATTGATTTTTAAAACCTCCAGTTGTGCTACTAAAAATATTTGCCTCAGGATAGTCAAATATCATTGGTATAGCTTGTCGTGCAAATGGATGTTCTAAGGTTTCTCTTCCAACATGCCATCTACCGAATGATGTTTGAATAGCGACAATACGATCAATCAAAATCGCAAGATAAGTAACAACTGATTGGGCATAGTCATCATTGACGTCAGCAAAAAGCTCTTGTTTGATTTCAGAATGCTTCTGGATCAATGTTTGTATGGCCAGTAGTTGGCGGGGGGAAAACAGGTCTTTCCATTTTGTAATACCCCAACCTCTTCCACTTACCATATCAGGAGTGATAATCATGTCTTCTTGGGGAATCAAACTTTCATCCAACTTTTGAATGACTTCATGTTTAGCAAGTTTTAACTCTTCTTCATTCGGCAGTCTGTATCTCTTACCGCTACTTGAATTTTCAATTACTGCTATTTGCCAAAGCCCAAGACCTGTTTTTTGCGACTGTTCTTTAATCTGTTTAATAGGTGTAATATTACCGCAGCATGGACATCTAAGAGAGTTCCCTTCTACCCAAGCTTCGTCATTTGATGTGCCATATTCGATTCTAAAACGAATGGACTTCTCTTCAACTATTGGTTTTAGATAGACTTTTTTATCCTTTTTCTTGCATAAATAAAACTGTTTCAACAGCGGCACCTCAGCCCGGCAGCTGGGGTTGGCACATCGCGCAGTGCGAGCCCAGTAATAGGCAATGGGCTTTTTGCCGTGCTCATCCTCCGGATAGAAATGGCCGATTTCCTCCTCTGCCATTTTCAGCAGTTTCCGGGCATAAAAGTCCACATCAAAAGCAAGCCGGTTGGCGATATAGACGCCGGTTGCATCGCCTCCGTTTTCATAAAGCAGGTCCTCTTGCGGCAGATTGCGCCACGCCTCTTTACCATAACGGGTAATGAACCGTTCGCGACTAAAGCGGATGGGTTTGCCGAACTTTTGAGGAAACTCGACACTGCCTCGCTGAATGATATGGGCTACAGGATTCAGGTCATTTCCGTAGCTGCGGCAGCCCAGTCTGGCCGCTTCCAGTGGAATGGCTCCTCCACCGGCAAAGGGGTCAAAAACCGAAGGCATACGGTTTTGAAAAGCTGCAATCGCTTCATCTACGGCTAATTTAGCATCCTGCACCTTAGGAGTTTCCCGGTCGCGATCGATTAGTGTATAGTATCGGGACTCGGCTTCTTCGATTTTATTCCAGTATTGTTCATATTCGGTTAGAAGCGCATCAGCATCCTCGTGACTGCTTCCGGAATGATATGCCACCCAAATCAGTTTACGGGCACGGTGCAGGACCTCTTTATTGTGGCGGCTTTCCCATTTGATCAGACTGTATTCACTGATCTGATCTTTGACCGGCGTGTTCTTTCCGACTCTCTCATTTTGAATGAATCGATCCGAGAATTTGCCAATAAACATCATGAGCCGATTACGCAGGTTATCTTCCATCGGGTCGTCTACAACTGTCCAGGGAATGTTTTCATAAGGCCGATATGGGTCGCCGCTTACGGAACGCCCCAGTATCGCGTCTACGGCTTTTCTAAAAGCTTTCGGACACTCCGGGTCTAACGGATCAGGGACCAAACTGGCAAATACCACAGCCCGACAAACCGGCAATGGTCGTCGTGCCCACCAAAGATGCAATGTAGAGATATGTCCGTGGCGAATGGATTTGTCCCGCACGCTTTCCACGGACACTTCACGGATGGGCATGGCTACTTCAATAAGCTTTTTGGGTCCCTGGGACATAACCTTCTAAATATTTTCTTGTTTTGATTTCCATTCGGTTTCCGGGACAAAATACTGAATCCCTTTGCTCTTAACCTGAAACTTCAACCGGTTTCCGGGATTTTCTATGACACTCAAATGAGGTTTGGATTTACAGTGAGTTACAATGTACAGCCATGCCGTGTCACCGAGCTGCGCCAGACGGTTCATCTCATTTTCGCTGATCATCACTCCGCCATCAGCGCTTCTTCCTTTTACTTCGATATATCGCTTCAACCCATTCTCGTCCGTACTTCGAATATCATATCCCTCATTTTGAGCCGACACATCTTCAGGGGCCCGGCCCTGGTCTGTTTCGTATTGCATGGCCGTTGTCATGGCAATCTGCTCGGCTTCATCGTCCCGGCTCATGCCGTAGTGGTTTTTAAACTGCATTTCGGTTAACGGGACCAGGTAGATGCATCCTATTACTTCCGGGGCTTTGGGGTTGATGGTCAGCATCTGGTCAATATTCTCCAGGCGTTCGGCTCGCTTTTGCTGCAACTGGTCAATGCGACTACGCAGATCACTGATTTTCTCTTCTGCCCCGGCGTTATTGCCGATCAACAGTTGCTGCTGATGGCCTTCCATCTCAGCCGTAAGATCTACAATTACTTGCCGGAAGGCACTTTCCAGATATTCTTTGCGCCGAATGGCATCTCCATGAATCCGCTCCTTGGCACTTTCAAGCTGTGGTTGGGTTACATTACTGAATACCCAGTTTCGCACCTGAACCTGAGTCACTTGCTCCGGGCTGTCTACCTGTAGTTCGTAATTGACCGGGGGGTGCAAGTCAATGATGCGGGCTGGTGAGGTCACCCGGAATTCATCATCATGACCCTGCATGACCAGGCATATCTGCTCGTCTACAATATTTTGATGTTGCCGGGTCGGCCGGTTATCGGTGAGTTGTGACTTAACCAGAAAGGCATACCCCGAGTCACTTTTCGTCGGAGAGACCAATACCGTACCTTTCAGTGCTTCTTCCCGGTAAGTTTGGCGTACAATGGTTAGCAGCGTGTCAAAAAGCGGATTGCCCGGGTTGATATAGAACAAAGAACCCAGGCTCACCTTCTTTTGCGTCTTCAAGAAAACGTCCTTGTCGAAGCAGAATCGCATCTTCTTCACTTCGGAGGAAAAGTGATATGTTTGCTGTAGTTCCTTGGCTATCTGCTCCGGCAGATGCTCGACGCGAAAAACGTCCCCGGTCTCTTTTTTGTAACGCCCTCCCAACGCGTTAAAAGCCTGCTCGAAAAACATACGTATGTAGATTGGCTGCAGTCGCTTTTCATCGGAATGTTCTTTAAGCAGATGAGCCTGAGCATAGTCGACCTTGGTATGTGCCAGTGATTTCTTTTGCTCTGCTATGCGGTCACGAACCTGCTGCTCTGTTACATGGGTATCAATGGAGTCGGTGTAATGTGATGTATCGCCATCGAAATAGTCGGCTACGATTTCATCCAGGCCCACATCATCAAACAGGTCAGAAATAACATCGTATACACGATCATCCCCAATCTGTTCCCGTATGGCATCCAGTTTGGTCAGGAGTTTTTCGAGGACCTTACCTTCCCGTGTGTTCTGGGCCACGAGGTTGAAAACGATCACATCATCTTTTTGACCATAGCGATGAATTCTTCCCATCCGCTGCTCCAGACGGTTGGGGTTCCAGGGAATGTCCCAGTTGATCATGAGCCGGCAGAATTGAAGATTGATCCCTTCACCCGCCGCATCGGTGGCAATCAGAATCTGGGCTTCGCTGGCAAACTGGCGCTGTGCTTCCTGACGCTGATCCACATTCATTCCACCATGAATAGTCACGACGTGATAACCGTTTTGTGTCAGGCGTTTGTTAAGGTATTCCAGCGTATCCTTGTGCTCGGTAAACAAAACCAGTTTTTCCTCCTGGTCCAAAACCCCCTGCGATGACAATAGTTCGCGTAACTTCCGGTATTTCTGTTCTTCTTGCTGCTGACTGTAGAGCCGGTCGGCCAGTTCATACAGATCCTTGACCTGCTCCATCTCCTCTCGAATTTCCTTTGGACTGGAAGCTGTGGTGAAAAGCTTGAATTTTCGAGGATCAGACAAAATGGTTTCAAGGCCTTCGCGCTCTTCATCATCCAGATCGTCAAAGTCATCCGGGTTGTCGATCCCCAGGTCCATCTTTTGTCTTTGCTTCCACAGATCCGGATTCTTTCTAAGCTCTTCAAGTAATCCCTGTAGTGCCTGGAAACGATTATACAGGGTCCTGCGGATCGCATAAATCGAGCTGGTCAATCTTCGCTGCATGACCATCAATGCAAGCGAAACATGGATATTAGCGCTGTCATGCGCCTCTTTTCGCTTGCTGGTCAGGTAGTAAGTGACAGCATCATAAAGCTTTTTTTCTTCGTCAGTAAGACGGTATTGAACCGTTCTGGTTTGCCGCTCTTTGAAAAGCAGATTTTCCTGCCAGTCCCGCATTTCCTCTTTAAGCCGCCGGATGAAGAACTTATTCACACCTTCTTTGGTCAGCTCTTGGACTCGGTCCGTAACCAGGTTATCTGATGCAAAAATATCTTCATCAAGCAGCTGCATCAAGTATTTAAACGTATCCTTGCGCCCACGATGCGGTGTTGCTGTGAGAAGAAGCAGGTGCTCACAGAGCTTTGAAAGCGTGTGGATGGCGTCATAGCGTTTGGATATGTATCGTTTGCGTCCGTACTCGAATGCCGAGAGTTTGTGTGCCTCATCGACGATGACCATATCCCAACGAGTAGAAGAAAGGCTGTTCAAGACATCTTCGCTGCGGATGAAATCCAGGGAAGTGACCAGACGGGGAGAGGAATAGAATATCGAAGGATCCGAGTTGAACGCAGCGCGGTCGGCCAGCTTGAAGGGAAGGTTAAACTTCATCCCCATTTCGTCGATCTGCCACTGTTTGGTCAACCCACCCGGCACAACAATCAGGATACGCTCGATCAGGCCACGGAGGATCATTTCTTTAAGCAGAAGGCCGGCCATAATGGTTTTACCGGCTCCGGTGTCATCAGCAAGCAGAAATCGAATTTTTGGCTGTGGAAGCAGAAATTTGTAGACCGCTTCAATCTGGTGCGGCAGTGGATCGACAAGGCTGCAGTTTACAGCAAATAGCGGGTCAAACTGATAGGCAGCGTGAACCCGCTCGGCTTCGGCAAAAATTTTAAAGTGCTGCGGGTTGCCGTCAAAAGTAAATGTACCATCCTGACTTACCACCTGAAGCTCTTGGATCCGTTCTTTTTGCAATGCATGATTGCTTGAGGTGCGAGAATGAAGCCCAATGTAATCAATCAGAAGCACCTCACCTGCCTCCTGTATATCTATGATCTTGACAGGCTCATTCGGGATAAGATTCTTGACGATATGTCCGGTTTTTAGCGAAGTCTCCAATTTGACGATCATGTGTTAAGCAAGTACAAGTAACTGGCAAAGTTACAATATAGCTGATTAGCAAGTGATTGCAATAGATAAAGCGACTGTTCAACTGATAAAATGCCCATGTATATTGAGCTAAAATCACTCTAAAGCATGATTCACAGTCAGACCGTCAACAAAAAACAGGAAGATGATGAACCTTGATACATATATACGAGAAGTCATAGAACAAGAGGTTCGGGCAGTAGTCCGGGAAGAGCTTGCAAAGGTATTGGATGAAATCAAAAAGCTGGAGCAAAAACGAGTAGTAAATCAACCTGTGGTCAAAAACGAACCGAAGCCACCCCAAAAACATATCATTCGCCCAAGTGAGCTAAGCAAGATGCTATCTGTCACAAAACCCACTCTGTGGAGAATGGAAAAAGAAGGGCGACTTCCCAAAAGGATAAAATTTAGTCACAACTGCGTGGGGTGGTTCAATACAGACATCGAAGAATGGTTAGAGCAAAATAGGAGACAGAATGGCGAATGAATGAAGTCGATAAGCAGAGGTCGGCAACAATACTCGGTATTTCACCGCAACGTGTCCAGTTTGCCCTGAGATTGATGATCGTGTGTCTTGGATAAGACAGGTCAGAAGGACCCAATAGAAAAAGAGGACTTTGTTTTACAATTGTTTTACACCGATCATATATAAGGGTGTCTAACTACTTGAAAACAAATAATATATGTACGGTTAATAAGTGACCCCACCAGGACTCGAACCTGGATCTAAAGCTTAGGAGGCTCTTGTTCTATCCGGTTGAACTATGGGGTCAAGAATAAGATGTTTTTTTAAAAAATTCCCGGCCTGTTAGCTGTCTGATATCTTGCTAGCACAAGTGCCGGAACTGCCTTTTAATGAATGAACTTGCATTTCTGCTGTGCAGTCGATCATCTAAGAATATAAGCAGCAAATTCTTACCCGTTCGCATAAAATATGATAAGTAATTTTGTTTGCTTTACCCCTTTTATTAAGGCAACAACACTTTGATTAGTTAATGGGCTCGAGTTTATAGATACGACCATACCGTGAAGCGGTTTCCATGTCTTCCCTTTGCAACGCTTCCCGGACATCATCAAGCCTGGTTGCATCTTCAACACTCAGGTAAGGTGCCCACTCATCTTCGCTTTCAATCAACTCAACTTCCACTTCAGCCACATATCGGCCAGCATGAATATATTTTGTCTTTTTCTTTACCATAATATGTCTATTTAATTCTGTGCAAGAATGTTTGATCCCAACGTTTCGGATCCGGCCTGTATGATGTGACTAAAACAACGGGTTTGTCATATCCTTTCGGTATTCCCCATAGTACATGAACGGGGTTGCCATGTTTATCATTTTGCAAAAGTAATATACAACTTCCTTTTGGATAATCCGGATACTCTTCCACAATCTGAGCTTCATCAATACCACCAAGTAACTCTTTGACAGTTATCCCATCTTCAGCAAGCTCATCATAGCCATGGTCTGATATTCTTATGTCTCCTGTAGCTATCAGATGACGAATGGTATTTAAAAAATCGCTCAATTCGGATTCTCCATTTCAAGTATCTTTGTAGTTCCTGTTTATAGAATAATACCGGAAAAGGAATTATCTGCAACCATACAGAGACAAATCGTGGTAATTCGTCTCATTTTATCAGAAGTATGAACTGTCACAATCCTTGCTGCTGCTCTGCTCTATTTACCTGCATGCGGTACAATTGTTCATGGTACAACCCGGGAGCTGTGAGTTTCAAGTTCTCCGTCAGGTGCGTTTGTTTACATCAATGATGTAAATATCGGTTCAAGTCCGGTAGTTCAGGATCTCTCACGTGACTACTCACATACGATCAAGGTTAAAATGGACGGTTATGAGTCCTGTGGAATGATACTCAACCAGGAAGTTTCCGGATGGGTGTGAGGCAATATCATATTTGACTGCCATGTCGGACTGGCAGTCGATGCCTCCACTGGTGGAATGTATAAACTGGATACCCCTTCGCATTTCCTGAAATCCGGCTGCTGCAAATACAGATGAGTTTAAACTTTTTTTTTCTTTATATAGTTGTATTATAACATATTAGAGAGCAGCAGTTTGTCCGGTATGCAGCATAACCTAACATTAAACGGAGGTAGTTATGGATAAAGCAATGATGGCAAACGCAGGTAAATATTTATTTGCAATTCCTTTTCTGATTTTTGGGATTTTTCATTTTCTGGATGGACAGGACATGGCGGCAATGGTTCCCGCTTTTATTCCCGGCGGAGTTTTCTGGGTCTACCTGACCGGCCTGGCCCTGATCGCCGCAGCTGTCAGCATATTCCTGAACAACAGGGTAAAACTGGCGATGCAGCTTCTGGCACTCATGCTGATTATCTTCGTGCTCACCATCCATCTCCCGGCCACAATCAATGACATGAATGCCGCACCCAATCTGCTGAAGGATATTGCTCTGGCAGGCGGCGCCCTTCTGCTTGGATCGATGGCAACGGATGAGCAGTCACAGGAACAATAATACTTTGCCTTTCCGGGGAGCTGTGAGTGCCGATGCCGGGCACCTGCTCCCCAATGTGTTTCGACACTAAAATATGTTTCGACGCTAACTTACCCGTCAGTCAAAATCTTTTTCAAGAAAGCGGAGCAGTTTCTGCCGCACTTGATCATGCTCTGCCGACCGGTAAGAAGAACCAATAACATGCGCTCCGGCATCGGGGAACGCAACAAATACTTTCTGTCCGGAAGGTGTGCCCAGTTTGTCCTTGATACCGCGAATGGCATCCACGGAAACCACTTCATCCTTCTCGTCATCATCCTTGTAGAAATAGCCGACAAACACCGGCTGCCGGACGCGCTCAAAAACCGATTCCTCCTCTTCTTCAAGCAGATCTTCAGCCATCTTCTTCAGAGCGCCAAGCGCCCGGATGTGATAACGCCCGTACCAGTATCGTGAGTGATCATCATTGTCTTGTGTCACATCAAGATAGGAACCACGCAGAACAAGACGCATCAGCCGCTGCCCCCATGTGCGGTCAAACAGGACCGAAGCGGCAGTATCAAATTCGATCAGCGGCGCCAGCAGAATCAGCCGGTCAACAACATCCGTAAACTCCGAGGCCAGATGCAGCGCCAGTGTCCCGCCCATCGATGTGCCCATAACAATCACCTCATCGCCAAGCAGATCACCTATGGCCAGCGCCCGGGCGGCATCCGCGACCAGAGAGTCCGGCTCCATCCGCTTCAGAGGCTCATCCGTCCGCAAACCGTGTCCGTGCAACCGTGAAACGTAAAGGTGACACCCGTGATCCCGCGCCAACCGCTCATGCAGCGGCGCACCTTCACCGTAACTGGCCGAAAACCCGTGAATGTAGACGATGCTGCATGGGGCTCTCTGATCACGATAATCAGAGTTCCAGACAATCCTTGCATGATTATCCGGTTTCAGCGGACCCGCATCCAGCTCCCGCGCCCGAACCGCCTCCTGCGCCTCATCCACACCAAACGTCAGTTCAGGAAGTCCGGGCGTATCCGCCATAACCGGAAGCGAATCATTCGGACGGAAAAGCCAGAACACGAATAACAACAGCAATGCCGTCAACGTCAGCAGCACTTTCCGCAACCCGCCATCAGGCAATCGCATCAACCCGCTTTGTATACTTTGAAAATCACTCATCCCGTCACCGCACCTGCATTTTTAAACTGATTACCTGCATCACTGACACACTGATCACTGACACACTGATCACTGACACACTGATCACTGACACACTGTTTAACTGACACATCTGATCACTGACACACTGTTTAACTGACACACTGATCACTGACACACTGAAATATAACTTCCACCACCAAATATTAACAGCAACTCCGGCAATGATATTTCTTTCATACCCGTTATTTTATTCATATCGTACCTGAAAGCTCTTATGCACTGCAAACCTGTAGATGCGTAGCAAATTTTCGTGCCAGGTTTTCGTGTCAAATTTCCGTGCAAAGCTTTCGTGCCATGCTTTTCACTAAATTTTTGCACCAAATTCCGAAACACACAATACGTACCATACTACCGCATCAACACCAGCACCATATATAAAATCGCATACACCCGCATCGCAGATCAGTCCGCGCATCATTACTATTGTCACATCAAACTGATGCTTGCAACACTCCAAAGGAAACACATCATCCGATTATGAAACACACTGCCTGTCTGCTGGCCGGATTGCTCGCCGCAATCCTCTTTTCGGAAATCAGCTCTGCCCAGCCGATCGGAACTTGGCAGGCGTACACCTCCCGTTCAACGGTTCTCGAAGTGACACAGGATCAGTCCGGCGCCATCTGGGCATTCTCTGAAGGCGGCCTGTTCTCCGTCGAAAACGGCGAAATCTCCGGCGCCATCACCACCATCGACGGCATGTACCGGATCAATCCGACAACCATGTTCTACGACCGGGAAACCGAACTTCTCTGGCTGGGATACAGTGACGGCATGTTCGAATCCTACGATCCGGAAACCGGCCGATTCCGCCAGTTCAGCGACATTGCCCGCGCAACCCGCTTCAGCCCGCGCGGTGTCAATCAGTTTGTGATGATGGGGGATGAGGTGCTCGTGGCAACCGATTTCGGGATGGTCCTCTTTGAGCCGGAACGGGAAGTCACCATCGACACCTACTCCAATCTTGGCGATTTCCCGAGCGGCTCCAGAGTCAACAGCGTGGCCGTAATGGACGGACGGATATTCGCAGCTACTCCCGAAGGCGTCGCCGTTTCGGGCACCAACGGCGATGACCTTGTGGTTCCGGACAGCTGGACATCTTACGGACCGGAGTCCGGCCTGGGCAGCAACGTGCGGGATATCGTTACCTTTGGCGGGGATGTATACGTTCTGATGGGAGGTGAAATCCGGCGCTTTGAAGGTGAAACCTGGCAGCAGGCCGGATATTTCGGTGAAAGTGACATCGAGCACCTGAAAACATCTCCGAACGAAGACTATATGGTTGCATGGAACGATGAGGAGGTTTTTGTCCGGGCGGAAGCCGGCTCCGAAATGACATTTGCACCGGATGACGGCCTGCCGCTTCATTATGCATGGGTGGATGAAGCCGCGCAGCAACTGATCATCGGCACCACCAATCAGGGGATGTATGTCAAAGAGCTGCAAACCGGTGCAGTTCATGAGCAGTATCTGCCCGAAGGCCCCTACATGAACAGCTTTTCGGATCTGGTGGTGCGCGACGGCGTTCTGGGCTCCGGCTCCAACAACCTTCGGGGCCGCCGCGGAACCGGCAGCACGCAATCAGGCTACTATCTGTTTCGCGACGATCAGTGGGAAAATTACAACGATCTTACCGATGAAGTCCTCGCCGAATACGGCTTTCACAGTGCGTTCACCTCCGCAGCCACTGCCGATCACTTTTTCTTCGGTTCATGGGGGCGCGGAATTGTCCAGCATGACAGAAACACCAACGAAGTGACGGTCTGGAACACGGAAAACTCCATTCTCGACGGATTTACACCCGGATCAAGCTTCCTGGTCGTTACCGGAATGACAGCCGACCGGAACGATCAGTTGTGGGCAATCAGCCACGGAAACACTATCAATCCGCTTTACCGGTTCGTCCCGGAAACCGAAGAGTGGACCGTTTTCCCCAGGCTCGAGGGGCTGACCGGTACCGACTGGTACGATCGTGTTACTGTAGATTCCAACGATCAGCTCTGGATTCCCATGATCAATGACCGCAACGACGGCCGCGGGATGGTGGTCAAACGTGTAGACGGTGAGCAAATTGAAGACGGAGTTATTTTGCGGGATCAGACAGGCCAGGGAAATCTGCCCCATCCCAGAGTAAATGCCGTTGTGCAGGACCGAAGAGGTGAAATCTGGATTGGCACCCAGCGCGGGCTGGCGCGGTTTACCTTCCCGCAGCGTGTTATCGACGGCAGCCAGAGCGACCGGCAGGCCAGTCTGATCATCAACGCCGATGAAACCGCTGACTCCCCGTTCCTGCTGCGGACCAGCCATGTGACAAGCATCGCCGTAAATTCGGCAAATCAGAAATGGATCGGCACCGAGGGTGAAGGCGTCTGGTTGATCGAAGAAGACGGCGGACGGCACCGGGCCGTAAAACACTTCACAACCGATAACAGCCCGCTGATCTCCAACTCCGTATCGTCTGTGGCATATGACGATGAGACCGGACAGGTATTCATGGCCACGGACAGGGGACTGGTCAGCTATACCGATGTCGTCCGCGGCAGCGTGGCCGATATGGACGATCTTTTCATCTATCCCAATCCGTTTTCCTACCGCGATGAAGACGACGAGCGCGTCGTGATCGACGGACTTTCACCAGAAACCACACTCCGCATATTGAGCGTGGACGGACGTCTGGTCCGGCGGCTGGAAACACGCGGTGGCCGGGTCGAATGGGATGTGCGCGACTTCAACAACGAGCGGGTCGCCACCGGAGTCTACATCATGGTAGCCGTGGACAGCCAGAACGACCAGCGCGGCGTAGGCAAACTAGTCGTCATCCGCTGACACACTGTTCACTGACACACTGACACACTGATCACTGTTCACTGACACACTGTTCACTGTTCACTGACACACTGTTCACTGACACACTGACACACTGATCACTGTTCACTGCCCTACCGTCTAGCCTCAGGTCGCTGCGGGAACGGATGCAGAGGGATGGTTTCAGCCTTGCGATCGGCCCGGCATCCCGGATCATCCGGCTGATCATCATGACAGGCTGATGTCGATACCTTGCCCAGCCCGCGCGATTCGATGCGGTCTTCTGATATGCCGTTTTCGCGGTAAAATGTAACCACCGCATTGGCCCGCCGCTGGCTCAGCCTCAGATTGTACTGGTCCCCGCCGACCTGATCGGTGTAAGCATCAACGCGTACACGATAATTCGGGGCATCTTTCAAAGCTTCCACATTTTCAGAGAGCTGTCGTGCCGCGCGCTGGTCGATATTGGACCGGTCAAAATCAAAATTAATGGTGTTGAGTTCTTCGATAAACGGTGGATCGTTGGGGTCAAGCGGATCGGTGCCCATTTCGATCTCCTGTCCGTCGGTAAATCCGTCCCCGTCGGTGTCCGGATTGTTGGGGTCGGTGCCATGGACATAAATTTCATCGTAATCGCTCAGGCCGTCATCATCGCTGTCGCTGTCGAGCGGATCGGTGCGGTATCGCAGAATTTCGTCACCGTCGGACAGGCCGTCGCCGTCGGTATCCGGATTCAGCGGGTCGGTGCCGTAAACCAGCACTTCGTCGCCGTCAGACAGCCCGTCACCATCGGTATCGGCAACAAGAGGATCGGTATTATGCTCATAAAGTTCTTCGCCGTCGGTGAGTCCGTCGCCGTCGGTGTCAGGATTTTCGGGATCGGTTCCTATTTCAAGTTCAACATAATCGGGAACACCGTCGCCGTCAGTGTCTACCGTTTCGTCGGGTTCTTCGGTCACTTCTTCGGCAGTCCGGCATCCGGTCTGGGTCATGGCCAGGCTGAAAATGAGAAGGAAGGCAAACAGGGATAATCGCTGAATATTCACGTGGGTTCTCCGGTTGAAATTGGATGAAAAATATCACTGTAATTTAACACAAAAAGAAATCAAAATTGCTGTAAAAGTAAATACGGAACCGCGGCCCCCTCCGTTATTTTTAATTGTTGTGTGTGATTAATTGTCCTGGCAATGCTGTAAGATATTGCATAGAGGAAGGGGATTTGTTATCTTTATTTTCTGTCATTGAAATGTTCTTTACTGTCATGGCAATTCGGGGCCATAGCTCAGCTGGCTAGAGCGCTTGCATGGCATGCAAGAGGTCCGGGGTTCGAATCCCCGTGGCTCCACACTCAAACAAAGGCTCATTTCAGGATGGGCCTTTTTGTTGTTTGACTGGCTTCAGGACAGAAAATGGGGTAAGTCCTGCACGACCAGCTCCCTCTCAACTCCGTCAGGACCGGAAGGTAGCAGCGGCAGGAGGTCGTAGCGGTGCGATGCAGGTCGCTTACCCCTTTTTATTTCAACCGCATTTTTGCCCTTGCCATGTTCTTCTTTAGCCTGCCTTTTCACCTGCTTTTCTATACCAGGCTTTTTCGATTCCTTTTTGATTCTATCGAGCTCTTTCCATGTTATCTCAGGCTGTGAATGGCGTCGCAGACAAAATCACGATGACAACCGCGAAACACGGTCCGCAGATGCGATGTCATCGGCGATCATATCGGCATGCACCCGCGCATTTTCGATAAACCATTTACTGGTGTTCAGTCCTCCACAGACCACGCCCGCCAGATAAATCCCCGGCACATTGCTCAGCTGCGTCTGCTCATCATACCAGGGAATCTGCTCATCGCCGTGAAAGGTGATACCGGCGCGTTTCAGCAACTCAAAATCCGGTTCGTACCCCGTCATGGCCATCACATAGTCATTTTCAATGGTGATCACACCATCCGGCGTCCGGATATCCGCTTCATCCTCCCGGATTTCGATTACCTCAGAGTTGAACCAGGCGCGGATGGAGCCCTCACGTATCCGGTTTTCTATATCCGGCTTGACCCAGTATTTGACTGTCTCCTTGATCTGCGGCTCGCGGATAACCATCGATACCTGCGACCCGCACCGGTAGGACTCCAGGGCGACATCCACAGCCGAATTCCCGGCTCCGACGACCAGCACTTTCATGAACGCATAGGGATGGGGCTCATCGTAATAATGCTTCACTTTCGGAAGGTCTTCGCCCGGAACATTCATGCGGTGCGGCCGGCCGTAAAAACCGCTTGAAATGATCACTTTTTCGCTGTCGTACGTACCCTTGTCCGTTGTTACGGTAAAAGCGCCGTCCTCACCGCGGATGTCGGTGACCTCTTCATACAGCTGCAAGGGCAACTCGTAGCTTTCCGCCACACGCCGGTAATATTCCAGCGCTTCACGCCGCGTGGGTTTCATGCCGTGAGAAATGAACGGTACCCCTCCGATTTCCAGCCGGTCGGAGGTGGAAAAAAAGGTCATGTTGGTAGGATAGTGAAACACGGAATCGACCAGGCAGCCCTTGTCGATAATCCGGAAAGGGATGTCCTTCTTCTTCAATGCAATTCCGCAGGCGAGTCCGATGGGACCCGCACCGATAATCGTGATCATAATGGTTGCGTTATTTTCTATTCAAATTCTTCTTCATCGCCTTCGGGATCAAACGGCGGATCGTCGGGCATCACCCGGCTGTGCTCGGACAGATCCCGGAACTGGACACTGTAAAGATCGCCGCGCCGGTCTTTGAGCGGCATGACGGTACCTGAGTGCCGTGATCGCCGGAGCACTTCGGTGTCGATGTCGGCCAGTACCACCATCTCGGTATTCTCATCCGAAAGAGCCGCAATGCCATCGCGGCTGAATGGAAAGTCGGACGGAGTGAAAATGGCTGACTGCGCATATTGAATCGCCATGTTTTCAACAGAAGGGATGTTGCCGGTGGTTCCCGCCATGGCGACGTAAATCTGGTTTTCGATGGCACGCGCCTGGGCACAGGTGCGCACGCGGGTAAATCCGTGGCGCTCATCGGTACAGAAAGGCACAAAAAGGATGTTGGCTCCGTTGTCGACGGCATATCGTGCCATTTCCGGAAATTCGACATCATAGCAGATGTTGATGGCGATCTTGCCCCGGTCGGTGTCGAATACCTTCGGGATGGAACCGGGCTGCACTCCCCACCAGAGACTTTCATCGGGTGTGATGTGAATTTTGTATTGCTTCTCGTATGTGCCGTCGCGCCGGAACAGATAGGATACATTGAACACGTTGTCCTTTTCCAGGGTAAAATGCGACCCGCCGATGATGTTGATATTGTAGCTCAGGGCCATGTCCTGGAAAAACTCGATGTACCTGTCGGTGTAGGTGGTCAGCTCGCGGGCGGCAAGTCCGGGCCGCTTCTCTTCGTGGAAACTGAGCAGCTGCGTGGTCAGCAGCTCGGGAAACAGCACAAAATCGGATTTGTAATCCGAGGCGACATCCACAAAATACTCTACGTGTGTGGCGAATTCATCGAAACTGGAGATTTTTCGCATCTGGTACTGCACACAGCAAAGCCGAACGGGCATTGATGTGATGCGCTGTTTAGGCTCCTGGGCCTGATATTCGAAGTTGGTCCACTCCAGAAGCGCGGCATATCCGCACGAATCGGTGTCTTCTTCCAGATAGTCCCGGATGATCCGCTTAACCACAAAGTCGTTTTGAAGCTGAAAGGTCAGTACCGGATCGTAAAGTTTTTTGTTCATCACAGACCGGACATAAGTGTAAATGTCCATTTTGTCCTGATGTTTATGGTAGTTGGGCAGCCGTCCGCCCACCAGGATCCGGCGCAGATTCAGGCGCCGGCACAGCTCCATCCGCTCTTCGTAAATTCTGCGCCCGATTTTCATGTCGCGGTATTCGGGGTCGACCATAACCTCTATTCCGTAGAGTGTGTCGCCCTCGGGGTCGTGATTCCGGATGAATCCGTCGTCTGCGATCTCTTCCCAGGTGTGGTCCGCTGAGTACTCGTCAAGGTCAAGAATCAGGCTGTTGCTGCATCCGATCAGCTTGCCGTCGAAGAAAACCCCCATCTGCCCGTCATTAAAATGCTTGAGCTGGGACCGGAAGTGCCTGTATTCGTAAGGCTCCATGTCGGGAAAGCATTTGAGCTGCAGCGCTTTGACGGACTTGTAATCTTTAAGTGAAAGCGGGCGTATCTCAAGACTGGGATTGCTGTGATCTGATGGCATATGGAAAAGTGTAATAGTAGTGGTTAGGGTGACACCGCTCTGCGGAACGGACTTAAGTTATTAAACCGATCGAATGGAAACAAAAACGCATCACAAATTCGATTCATTGCGGAAATTCAATTTGTAACGCAGCCGGAAAGCAAGCAAACGAGGCTGTCACAGGGGAAACGGCTGCGCCGCATATAACGGCAGGATTAACGGCTCATTTCACCAGCGTCATCTTAATGGCCTGAGACCGGCCTTCGGCCCGTAAAACGACGATATAGACTCCGCTTCCCAGTCTGCCGGCATTAAACTCGACCAGATTGATCTGCCGGTCGGCTTCTCCGTCGAAGATGGTGGCGATACGCCGTCCCAGCACGTCGTAAACGGAAAGTTCGGCCGGTCCTTCCTCCGTCATGTAGAACTCGATCATTGTGCTGCTGCTGAACGGATTGGGGAAGTTCTGATACAGTTTGGCGCGCTCCGGCTCATCACGTTCGCGGCGATATTCCCCCGGGCGGCTGACCCTTATGTCCGGAAGCTCACGAGCAGCGGCCACCTGGCTGCGCAGGTCATCAACATCTTCCCCCCAGGCATAAACAAATCCGACCGTTATCCGGCCAAAAGGACCCACAGTGAACGGACCGGTTCCGGTCACGATGGAAATATCCGTGTCTTCGATGGTCGTGCGTTCGGTGCCCGCAGTGAGTGAGAGCCGTTTTTCTGCATCTGTAAAACCGTCATAATTGGCCTCGGCTTCCCGGTAATAGATGCCGAAGCGCAGGCTGTCTTCGCGGGAACCGGCCTCGGGCAATGACATGGGCGAGGTGTTGTCGATGGCAAAGGCGCTGGATACCGCACCAAGCTGAGCCGCCGTGACATAGGGCGGACCTGCCGGGTCATAGGCATAAATGAGACTGTCTTCCTCGATGAAGCCGGTCCGGTCGGTGTCTGCCTCACGGATATCCCAGTCGTTGAACAGCCCGACATGCATGTTGTGATAGGTGTTCATGCTGCGGTTGGTAATTTCATAGGTGACCAGGAACGACTGGTCAAGCGGTTCCGCCGCAAATGCATAGGTTTTCATCCTGACCGAAAGCGCGTCGGCAACAGGGTGTTCCGTTGAGCGGAATTCGGCAAGGCCGTCGAGGTCGGAAACACTGCCCGGGGCCGTAAAACGGAGATTTTTTTCCGGAAGGAAGTGGCGTGTGATTTCGGTGGAGTCACGAACCTGGTTGACAGTAACCGGGATGTGCGGTCCGGCATTCTCACGTTCAAGCTCTGCGGAAATCATCAATCCGCCCTCGAACAGCACATTATCGTACTCGTCGGGGATGAAACCGACACCGCCGCGCGCCGACAGCGCATCCATGTATCCGATGGTTCCGTCGGATGAGACCGAGGCCGTGATGGTATTGATGTCAAGCACATCAAACAGAAGCCGTTCGTATTCCAGCATGGCAAAATCGTCATAGTCCAGCGCCGGGTCTTCCATGTCGATCCGGAAAAGGGGGATTTCATCGAGACGATAGTCATCGGATATGGTGATCTCGAACGTGAGGGAAAGGGTGTCGCCGGTTTTGGCCTGTCCGGTGGACTGACTTTCCGGTTGCAGCTCCAGACCGTCCTGCTGCGGGGTGATGCGGACGTCAATGCCGCCGCTGCTCTCGCCGAAATTTACGGCCTGAAGTGTCAGAAACCCGCTTTCGCCGGCATTGAGCTTGTCACCGTCCGGGGATTCAAAAGCAAAATCAACAAACCGCAGGCCGGGTTTCATGTTTTCCAGCGCTGCCTGAGCATCGATCAGTCCGCGGCCAAGCCGGTGCTCGTATTTTTCCTCGGGATTGGTCTGCCTGATGGAGCGGGCATTGGTACGGATCTGTGATGCGATGCGCTGCGGGGACCAGTCGGGATTTCCGGCCTTGATCAGCGCCGCAAGTCCGCTCACCACCGGTGCGGCCATGGATGTTCCTGTATTGCGCTGATACGTGGCGTTCCAGCTCACTTCTTCGGAATCGTACTCGAAAAAAGTGCTCAAAAGCGCCTCGCCCATCGCAAATACATCCACATAAAACCCGTAATTGGAAAAGTGGGAAATGACATCGTCATACTGGCGCCGGACGGATCCCACCGTCAGAACGTCATCAAAAGCGGCAGGGTAGAAGAGCACATCTTCTCCGTTGTTTCCGGCAGCTGCCACAACAAGCGAGCCCGATGCGGTGGCAAATTCGACCACATCCCGCCCGAATTCGGAATAGCTGGTACCGCCGAAACTGCAGTTGATGATGTCGGCTTCGTTCACTGCGGCATAAAGGATGCCATGATAACCGAAGGCGATGTTGCGGGGATAGTCTCTGGTGCCGCCTGTCTTGACCGGCATGAAGGTGGCGTTGAATCCGGTGCCGGCAACACCTATGCCGTTGTCGGTGTCCGCCGCGGCGGTTCCTGCGACATGGGTGCCGTGTGTGGAGTAATTTCCGACCGGATCGGCATTCTGTTCGGGCTCCTCGCCGATAAACACATCGCCGCTTTCCCAGAAATTCCAGCCTATGGTGTCATTTTCGATGGTCCAGCGGAAAAACTCATCGGCCCGACCGGGTTCCGGGTTGCGCCAAAGTTTATTTCTCAGGTCGGGATGGTCATAAAAAACGCCGCTGTCGACAATGGAGATGACCACATCGGATGATCCCTGACTCAGGGCCCAGGCACCGAAAAAACTCTGATAGCCGAAATAGTCGTGACCTTCATCGCCGATTCTCGGGTCATCGGGGATGTATTCAGTCACGGTTTCCCGGATCTGTCCGGCCGATTCGGACATGTTCCCGGTGGTTTCATGTACGAAATGCGGCTCGGCATAGACCACGCCGGGCAGCCGGCTCAGCTCTTCGGCCAGTGTCATCGGGTCTTCATCCGAGGCATAGCTGATCATGTAGGTGCGTTCCAGGCCCTCGGCCAGCTCCCGGAGACGATCCGGTTGGGATCCGGCCCGCTTCAGACGTCCCAGTCCGTCGGATGCATTCCTGCGGAAGACCGTCTGCATGTCACGCATTCCGTATTCTTCCATATATACTGAAAGCATGGGCTCCGGACCGTCAGCAGCTGCCGCAATCCATCCGGACCGACCATTATCCGGTATTTTGGAATGGCGCGTGTCCCGTTTCTGCATTTCCTGAAAAAAAGTCTGCTCATCCTCCATCTTGACGATCAGCCGGCCGGGCAGATACTCCCGGTCGCCGCCGGTATGGGCTTCTGCAGCCGTAATGCCGGCGAACAGCAGCAGCTGAGCCGAGAAGGCGATGATTAGCGCACAGAAAGTGGGACGAGGCCGGCAGTGATTCATAAAAGACACGGTATTGAGGTATCAATAAAACAACCCGTATTTGGGAACAGAGCGTTCATTCGATATATTTGTGAGGTCAGGGATGAAATCCACACCTTCAGGCAGCCTTAATCCATGAAGATATCCTTAAATTTACGACTCTTTATCATTTTTTTGCCATTATTGATGCTTCTCAGTATGCCTATGAGTTCAGAATCCAGAGACGGGGACGATCCAGGCACTTTTGCCCGGACGATGTATGACGATTATGAAGCCTATCGCGAACCCTCGCTGAATCACCGCAGATTCAAACACGATGATATCATGCCGCTTGTCAAAAAATTCGGTGAGCATCCGGATATCGATCTCATTCATGAGGGGGAGTCTGCCGAAGGCCGCGATATTTATCGGCTGAAAATGGGCTCGGGTGACACATCGGTGCTGTTGTGGTCGCAGATGCACGGCAACGAGCCCACCGCAACCATGGCGCTGTTCGATTTGTTTCATTTTTTCACGGCAGACGATGTACATAACGATCTTCGCAGCGAAATCCTGGAGAACATCACCATCCATGCCATTCCCATGCTGAATCCCGACGGAGCCCAGCGCTACCAGCGCCGCACGGCATTCGGCATCGATATGAACCGCGATGCGCTCCAGCTTCAGTCGCCGGGGTCGCAGATTCTGAAGCGGGTCCGGGATGATCTTGACGCCGATTTCGGGTTCAATCTGCACGACCAGAGCATCAGATACTCGGCCGGTGATACGCCCAACAGCACCATTATCGCCTTTCTGGCTCCGGCCTACGATGAAGAGCGCAGCATCAATCCCGTCAGGGAGCGCAGCATGAAACTGATCGCACGGCTTGACGAGATGCTGCAGGATTTCATACCCGGACATGTGGCGACGTTTTCAGACACCTTTGAGCCGCGGGCGTTCGGCGATAACATCCAGAAGTGGGGGACCAGCACGATACTGGTTGAAAGCGGCGGAATGAAAGGCGATCCCGAAAAGCAGTACATACGCAAACTGAACTATCTGCTTCTGCTGGAGTCGTTCCGCTCCATTGCCGGTACCACCTACGAATCTCACACTGTCGAGCAGTACGAGGATATCCCGCCCAACCGGTTTCGCCTGCACAGCGCCATCTTCCGGAATGTGACCATGCCGTTCAAAGAGCACGAATTTGAGCTTGATCTGGCTGTCAACCGCTCCGAAGTCAACATCAACGGAGCCACCGATTTTTACAAACGGGGCACGATCAGTGAAGTCGGGGACTTGTCCACCTTTGACGGCTATGAGGAGTTTGACGCTTCCGGACTCCGGGTGGATTCGGGCAAGGTGTATCCCGATACCTTTGCCACCGAAGATGATCTGGCGGCGGTCGATCCGGTGTCGCTCATGCGGGATGGATACACGGCTGTCAGGGTGGAAGAGCTCCCGGAAGGGCGCCACACGGATTTCCCGCTCAACCTGATTGGTCCGCGCGGACGGCAGCCTGCAGGACCAAAAATGGGACGGGTTGCCAATCTGGCGCTTTATCGCGGCGATGAAGTGGCCTATGTGGTTATCAACGGCTTTGTGGTGGATGTCATGGAGCCGGTTCCGGATGTCGGCAATGCCCTGATTTTCCGCTAATTCAAATCAGAAATCATGAACTCCTTTATATATCCGCTCTGCATTGCCGTTGCTTTAGCCATGCCGGTGATGATGATGGCCTGCCATCCGGCTGATGGCAGCGAAGATGCAAAGGGCGCCAACGGTGAAGATGCGCCGAAGTCACTCACGGAGCTCGAGGAGCACATCCGCACCCTCATCAGCAGCTCCGAAGGAACCTACGGCGTTGCATTCATCGACGTCGATGAGCCCGATTCGGCAGTTTTTGTGAATGCCGACGAGTGGTTTCATGCGGCGAGCACCATGAAGACACCGGTCATGATCGAAGTCTACCGTCAGGCAATGGACGGCCGTTTTGATCTCGATGACACGCTTCCCGTCAAGAACGAATTTGTCAGCATAGCCGATGGCAGCACCTATGAGCTGAGCATCGACCGCGACGGTGGCGATGCCCTGTATGAGCACCTGGGTTCGGAAATGGCCATTCGAGAACTGGTCTATTCCATGATCGTGCGAAGCGGAAACCTGGCCACAAACCTGGTCATCGAACATGTCAATGCCGACAGTGTCAACCGCACGATGCAAAAAATCGGTGCTGACGGCATCCGCGTGCTTCGCGGTGTGGAAGATATGCCCGCATTTGAGGCCGGAATGAACAATGAGACCACAGCCCGCGGCATGGCTGTAATGTACCAGCGTCTTGCCGAAGGTGCCATTCTTGATGAAGACGCCCGGGAGGAAGTGATCTCCATTCTCAAAGATCAGCACTACCGCAACATGATCCCCGCCGGACTGCCCGATGAGGTGGAAGTAGCGCACAAAACGGGTTCGATCACCGGAATCACGCACGATTCGGGGATTGTTTTCCTTCCGGACGGACGCCGTTACGTGCTGGTCGTTCTGTCCAAGGATTTGCCGGAACACGCAGTCGGGCATCAGACAGGGGCTGAAATTTCGCGCAAGGTGTATAACTACATGACATCACGAACATCCGGAAAGGCGGATCGCGGGACGGCATCGAAACCCATTGCCGGTGACCCGCTGAAGGGACGCATCGTGGCGGTGGACCCGGGACATGGCGGGACAGCTGACTATGACGACTACCGGGTTGGTCCAGCCGGTGAGCGGGAGGAGTGGATCAATCTCCGCGTGGCCCTCAAGCTGCAGGAAATGCTTGAAGAGCGGGAAGCAAAAGTACTGATGACCCGCACTGAGGATGTTGAGGTGGAACTTGAGGACCGCGCCCGGCTGGCTGTTGAAAATGATGCCGACGTTTTCCTGTCGGTGCATCACAACGCCACTGCCGATCCGGAAGTCAACTTTCCGATCGTCTATTTCCACGGCAACGCCAGTGAAAACCGGGCCTCGGTCGAGCTGGCCGAAATCATGGGAAAGCAGATGAACAGGCACCTTTTCGGCGGTGAAGCCCCGGTAAGCGTCGTCTCCGACCACACCATCTTTCCGTCAGCAGGAACCAATGTGCTTCGAAACTCCTACGGCATTCCCGGCGTCATTGTCGAAGCCTCCTTTTTCACCAATCCGGAAGAAGAACAGCGCCTCAAAGATCCCGGTTACAACCGGCTCGAGGCCGAGGGCTATGTACGGGCACTGGAGGAGTATTTCAGCCGGCGGCGACCCGAAATCCTGGAAAAAAACAGCAAAGTCAGTGTTCCGGAGTTTGAGGTTTTTCAGGAAGCGGACCGTATGGATGAGGTCGCTCTCAAATGGAAAGAGGATTATCGCGAGGGGCTCCGGCTGATGGAGCATGACGCAGGGTTTGAAGACGCCCTTGAACTGCTTACCCGCTCAGCCCGTTCCTTTCCGGACTCCTGGGTGGCCGGGAAAGCACATGCCGCCCGGGCCGATATTAAAGAACGCCTGGGAGAAAATGAAGAGGCTGAAACAATACGACTGCGAGTAAGCGAGTTTTACATTAAACCCTCAGTTAAATAAGCCCGTTTTTTTGTACTTTTAGAATTCATTACTTACCATTTAACCAACTATTTATGAGTAAACGATTTGCGCTTTGGGGCGGACTTGTTGTCGGACTTGCTGCCGTTACACTGGTGATGTTCCGGATGGCCGATGATGAATCTGCAGCGCCTGAAACCACTGCTGCGGGTGCCGGCAATTCGGTAAACGAAGAAATTCTTGAACCGCGTCAGGATGACTGGATCAAGGGCAATCCCGACGCCGGTGTGATTGTTGTCAAATACAGCGATTTTCAGTGTCCGGCTTGCCGGTTCTACGCTTCCATGGACGACCGGCTGAGTGAAGAGCTTGGCGATGATGTGCTGTTTGTCTACCGACATTTCCCGCTCAGGAACTTCGAGCACTCCCGTCTTGCTTCGCGCTATGCCGAGGCCGCCGGACGTCAGGATGCTTTCTGGGAAATGCATGACCTGATTTATATCAATCAGCAGCAGTGGTCACGGGGTGACGCAGAATCCATTTTCCGGCAGTTTGCCGATTCCATTGAACTGGATATGGATCAGCTGGATGAAGACCTCCAGGATCCCGAACTCTCCGATCGTATCGAGGCGGATTACGAAGACGGTCAGGAACTGGGCGTCCGCTCTGTACCCTCTCTGTTCATTAACGGCGAAGCTGTCGAGAATCCCCGTTCGCTGGATGATTACCGGGATCTGATCATTTCATACCAGTAGTATTATGAGCAAAGATTCCGTGTTCTATATGGTGATTGCATTTGTAGTGATTGCAATTGTCGGCTTTGCCGATGCGGTTTATCTCACAGCTTCACATTATTTGGGCGGAGTGCCTACCTGCACGGTGATTGAGGGCTGTGATGAAGTGGCCCTCAGCGAATACGCAACAATCGGTCCGGTTCCCGTCGCACTGATGGGCGTGCTGTTTTACACACTCATGCTTGTAGCCGGTGTCGCCTGGCTGGATATACGCAAGGCAGCCGTATTCTACTATTTGCCATTCGTAACGGTTCCCGCCTTTTTCTTTTCCCTGTGGCTGGTCTACCTCATGTTTTTTGTCATCGAAGCATTGTGCATCTTCTGCCTTGTTTCGGCCGGGACCACCACCCTGCTGATGATCCTGTCCTTTTTCCTGCATGCCAGGGCAAAAGCGGAAACGGTCTGACCCGAAAGCAAAAACCGCTGGCTTAAGGTGATTATGATGCGTATATTATGCACTTGTCAACCATACAGGTTGGGGGTGCTTGTACGCACGAGCTGAGATCATACCCCGATCACCTGAACCGGATAATACCGGCGTAGGGAAACCTGACCGATTGCAGCTTTTTTTTAACTACAGTCTGTCATCGGAAAGCAGCTCTCCTGTTGTACAGCGCCTTCAAATTGAAGAATCATCCGAAAAATTTGGAGGAGCTATGAAGTCATTCATTACGATTTTCTTCACTTTTGTACTTGTCGCGGGATCTTCCGCATCGTTTGCACAAAGTATCACCGGAACCGTTCGCGATGCCCAGACCCGTGAACCGCTGCCGGGTGCCGCCATCATTCAAAGCCAGACGGATCACGGAACCACATCCGGCAGTCAGGGCGAATTTGAACTCGAGCTCAGAGAAGACGGAGCCGGCACAATTGAAATCCGCTACGTTGGCTATGAAGCGGCTCAGGTTCAGGTGAACTGGTCCGGCAAGCGTGAAAAAAACATCAGCCTGGTACCGGCAACCATCATCAGTGACGAAGTTCTGGTCGAAGCATTCCGGGTCGATGAACGTGCGCCGGTTACCTATTCCAACGTCAGCCGCGAAGAGATCCGGGAACGAAATCTCGGTCAGGATGTCCCTGTTCTGCTGGAAATGAGTCCGTCTGTGATCAGCTCGTCGGATGCCGGGGCAGGTATTGGTTACACAGGTCTGCGGATTCGCGGCGTGGATCCGCAACGAATTAACGTTACCGTCAACGGTATTCCGTTGAATGACTCCGAGTCCCACGGCGTCTTCTGGGTCAACATGCCCGATTTCGCATCATCGGTAGAGCAGATCCAGATCCAGCGCGGAGTCGGAACGTCGGCACACGGACCCGCCGCATTCGGGGCCACGGTGAACCTTCAGACCACCACGCTGCAGTCCGATCCCTACGGAGAAATCAACAGCAGTGCCGGCTCGTTCAATACGTTCAAGAACAACATCCGCACGGGTACCGGACTGATGAGCAATGGCTGGGCCTTTGATGGACGTCTGTCCTCCATCCGGTCCGACGGATATATTGACCGCGCATCTTCCGACCTTCGCTCGTTTTTCCTGTCCGGCACCAGGCACACCGATCAAAGCCTGCTCAAACTGAACGTTTTCTCCGGTCAGGAAGAGACCTATCAGGCCTGGTACGGTGTTCATGAAGACCAGCTTGACGAAAACCGCAGGTTCAATCCGGCCGGAATGTACACCGGGCCGGACGGGGAGACACGTTTCTATGACGATCAGACCGACAACTACACCCAGACGCATTACCAGCTTCATTATTCACGCAAAATCTCGGACCGCTTATCCGGCAACCTTTCCCTTCATTACACCCGCGGTGCCGGATATTATGAGGAATTCCGGGAGGGCGACGCTTTGACGAGTTACGGTTTCCAGCCGGTTTCGATCGGGCAGGAAACGGTAGAGAATACGGACCTGGTGCGGCAGCGCTGGCTTGACAACCATTTCGCGGGTGCGACGTTTTCGGTGGATTACAAGGGTGGAGAGAACTGGCAGCTCACCTTTGGCGGCGGACTGAACCACTATGACGGGGATCACTTCGGGAAAATCGTGTGGACAAGAGTGGCGAGTCCGGCAGAACTGGGTGATCGCTATTATGACAACAAAGGAGAAAAAACGGACGGAAACCTGTATGCCAAAGCGATGATTGACCTTACCGAAAGGCTGAGCGCTTTTGGTGACATTCAGGTCCGGGGCATCCGGTACACGCTCGATGGTATCAACAATGACCAGCGTATCCTGGACGAGACTCATGATTTTCTGTTTGTCAATCCGAAAGGCGGGATCACCTATGATCTCGGTGAGATTGGCCGCGTGTACGGATATTTCGGAATTTCGAGCAAGGAGCCGGTCCGTCGTGATTTCACGGATGCCACGGAAAACTATCAGCCCCGTTTTGAGACGTTGTACAATACAGAAGCCGGCTACCGGGGAGGATGGGACCGGCTGCAGTTCGGGCTTAATGCGTTTTTCATGTGGTATGACAATCAGCTGATCAATACCGGCGATATCAACGACGTCGGGGACCCGGTCCGGACCAATGTTCCCGAAAGTTACCGCGCAGGTGTCGAGCTGGAGGCGGCATTCCGCATCAGCCGGTCGCTTCAGTGGAACGGGAATGTGACGCTGAGCCGGAACCGGATTCCGGAGTTTGTCGAACGGATCGACCGTTTTGATGAAAACTGGGTGTTTGTCGGCCAGGATGAAATTCGCCACGAGAATACCGACATTGCGTTTTCACCCGCAGTTGTATCTGCGTCACAGTTGAGCTGGCAGCAGGGCAGTGCCGGCATCGACTGGTACTCGCGGTATGTCGGACGGCAGTATCTGGACAACACATCCTACAGCGGCCGTTCTATTGATCCCTGGTGGGTCAACGACATCCGGCTTTCATGGGAATGGGGCGGACTTCAGACGGTTCGCAGCGTGCGGTTCCAGCTGATGGTCAATAATATCCTGGATCATACCTACGAATCCAACGGCTATACCTTTGGCTATTTTGCGGGTGAAGACGAGTTCCGCGAGAATTATTACTTCCCGCAGGCCGGGCGCCACATTCTTGGCGGAGTTACGGTTACGTTTTAGGGCAGAATCATAAACGGAAACATCAACGACTTAAAAAATCTGCCGCAAGTTTCCTATATTGGTACGTTTCAGCAACAAAATTGCGAACACTGATGCAGGAAACTGAGCTCTATACGGTTTTTCAGACGCTTGGGATTTCGCTGCTTCTCGGTCTTCTGGTCGGGATGCAGCGGGAGCTCCAGGACACCCGTATAGCCGGTTTCCGGACATTTGCTATTGTTACGCTTTTCGGGACCATCAGTGCCTATCTTGCAGAGGCGTACTCACCGCTTATTCTTGGATTCGGCCTGCTCGGAGTGATCACCATCATCGTGGTCGGCAACGTCATGAAGATGAAAAGCGGCAGTACGGAATTTGGCATGACCACTGAAATTTCCCTGCTGCTGATGTTTGGTGTCGGGGCCTATCTGACCATGGGACCCTGGATTATCGGGGCTGCCATTGCCGGCAGCACGGCCATACTTCTTCAGATCAAACCTCAGCTCAGAGGAGCGCTGGCGCGTCTTGATGAGAAAGATATCAAGGCGATCATGCAGTTTGTGCTGATCACATTTATTATACTGCCGATACTGCCCAATCAGACCTTCGGACCGTTCGAGGTGTTTAATCCCCAGCGGACATGGCTGCTTGTCGTGCTGATCACGGGAATCAGCCTTGGTGGGTATCTGGTGTACAAATTCATGGGTGATCGTGCCGGGACCGCACTGGGCGGAATGCTCGGCGGGATCATCTCGAGTACGGCAACCACGGTCAGTTACTCGAAAATCACGGCAAGAGCACCGACAGGCGCACTGCATGCCGCTGTGGTGATCATTATTGCATCGGCCATGGTCTATCCCCGCATCGCCATTGAAATTCTTGTCATGGCACCCGATTATTTCTATCAGATGATCTGGCCGGTTGCGATTATGTTCGTGGTATCGGTGGGGGTGTCATGGTTTGCATACCGGCAGGTGAAAAAAAGCTCACACAGCATGCCCGAACAGCGCAACCCCAGTGAGCTGAGCACCGCTCTTACGTTCGGGGCAGTTTACGTAACTATTCTTTTTGTAATAACAGCCACAACCGAATATCTTGGATCTGAAGCACTTTATCTCGTCGCCGGTATATCCGGACTTGCGGATATGGATGCCATTACACTTTCGGTGTCTCAGAAAGTTCAGAATCAGACTATTGAGGTTTCCCTGGGGTGGAAGCTGATCCTTACCGCATTGATTTCAAATACGATTTTCAAATTTGCGATTATTCGGTTGATAGGCGGAAAAACGATTGCCGGGCACGTGTTGCCGGCATTCAGTGTTGTTGCGGTAGCGGCGTTGCTTCTGATACTTTTCGCCTGATCTTTCTGCTCCGGATACTGGCGGCCGGTGATTCATGATGCCGCCTGTACAGACTGCTGAAAATATCCCGGAAATTTCCGACTTAGCCCATTCCATGCCATGATAATCAAAAGAATAATCTTTTCCGTCGCCGTAATAATCATGCTTCCTGCCGCTGCACTTTCCCAGAAGATGGGCGGAGAGTATGAATTTGGACTCGGAGCGACTTACGGCACCAGTGTTACCGATGAAGCCGAAGCCGGACTCCATTTCAGCGCGTATTACATACCTGTTTCGGCAATCCGGGTGGGTGCAGACGCTACCTACTATCTTGTGAACGACCCGCAGTATCAAAGCCCGTCATTTTATGAAGTCAATCTCAATGCCGGCGTTTATCTCTACAACGGGGAAATGTTCCGGCTCTATCTGATGGGAGGCGGTCACTATGCGAGCTGGAGCTCCGAGCGCCCGATAGCCGGATCATCTCCCGAAGTAACCGAGGGCAGTGAATTCGGATTCAACGGAGGCGCCGGTTTGGAGCTTGATTACGATACGATCCTGTTTTATATCGAGCCCAAAGTATCGGTTAACGGGTTTGATCAGTTTGCCATTTCGGCCGGGGGGCGGCTTCCGTTTTGAAGGGCTTGGTAATAAAAAAGCCCCGCAAGTCTGTAAGAGTTTGACCTGCAAGGGCTTAAGGGGTAGTGAATCGGGAGGGGCTCGAACCCTCGACCCACGGCTTAAAAGGCCGTTGCTCTACCAACTGAGCTACCGATTCGCCTGAACTTCGAAAGACTTCAAATATAAGCAGTATCAACTACCATTTCAAGAAAAAATACGGAACAATCTGTGACTCTGTCTGTTCCGGCAGCTGAATTTGTGCTCCTTTGTGATTACATTACCTGTCAGCTTGCAGTTGAATAATGTAACCACTACAAAAACGACAGCGCTATGGCAACAGTATTCACAAAAATCATTAATGGCGAGATCCCGTCCTGGAAAATTGCGGAAAATGAGCTTTTCTACTCCTTTCTGGACATCCGCCCCATCAGCAAAGGTCATACGCTTGTAGTTCCAAAGCAGGAGACCGATTACATCTTCGATCTGGATGACGGACTTCTCGGGGATATGATGGTTTTTTCCAAATCGATTGCACATGCCATCGACCGGGCGCTTTCTCCGATCCGGACCGGCATCGTCGTAGAGGGGCTCGAAGTGCCGCATGCCCACATCCATCTTGTCCCCATATATGATAAAAAACAGCAGGTCGCCCTGGGAAACAACATTACCGTTCCGGATGAGCAGATGAAGGAATTGTCCGACCGCATCCGAAAGGAGTGGGAGTCTGCTTCATGAACATCCTGATTTTGCACGGGCCCAATCTGAACATGCTTGGACACCGGGAAAAGAAGCACTACGGTTCCGGAGGGCAGGATGACCTGATGGATCTTCTGGTTGAAACGTTTCCTGAAGTCACCTTCAACTTGTTTCAAAGCAATAATGAGGGAGAGCTGATCGACCGCATCCACGCGGCCAGGGATGAAAGCATTGACGGAATCATTGTCAATTTCGGCGGACTCACGCATACCTCGGTATCGCTTCGTGATGCCCTGACACTGCTTCCGCAGGACAAAATCGAGGTGCACCTGTCGAATATTCATGCGCGGGAGTCGTTCAGGCATACCTCACTGACCGGCGGAGTGTGCCGCGGTATGATCAGCGGCTTCGGTTTTTCCGGGTATGTCATGGCTGTCCGGGCACTTCTTGAAAACCGGGAAACATCGTAATAAATCAAGGCAGGTAACCTTTGTGGGCAAACTTCGCGAGCTTTTTTCAGATACTCTCGTCTACGGCATAAGCAGTGTGCTCGCCCGGTTCATCAACTATCTGCTGGTTCCGTTTTACACCAAGTATTTTGATCCTGCCGCCTACGGAATAATCGGCCTTATCTTCGGGGCCATCGTATTTCTGAATGTACTGTTCACATTCGGAATGGAGTCTTCCTATCTGCGGTATGGTGCTGACAGGGAGAAGGCGCGAAACGTGTTCAAGACCATTCAGCTGAGCTTGTTCGGCGGGGCATCGCTGCTGGTGCTGGTAACCTGGATTTTCATGCCACTGCTGGCTCCGCTGCTCGGCCTGGAAGGATCAGCCGCACAGGCCGCGGCCGCTTCGGATCCGGGTATTCAAGCTGCCGCCGGGACCGGTACGGCCGGACTCATAACCATGTCCGGCGAGCACCTGTTTTATCTCATGCTTGCCATTCTCTGGCTTGACGCCCTGTGCATGGTGCCCTTTGCAGAACTCCGTCTTATCCGGAAATCGTACACCTATGCTTTTATCCGGCTGTTCAACGTGATCATCAACGTCTGCCTGAACGTATATCTGGTAGTATTTGCAGGATGGGGGATTGAAGCTGTCCTGGTCAGCAACGCCGTCGCATCATTTGTTACTATGATAATTCTGGCATGGTTCACCAGGCATATGTATCAGGGTAAGTGGGACACTGCCGTCATAAAAAGGGCACTCTGGTTCGGACTTCCCTACATTCCGGCAGGCATCAGCCACGCGGTTAATGAAGTGCTCAGTCGTTTCGCCGTAAACAATATGCCTCAGTCGACGATCGACCGGCTGTACGGTTCACATTACAATGCAGATGATATCACCGGGATATTCAATGCATGTATTAAAATTTCGGTTTTTATGCTGCTTGCCGTACAGATGTTCCGGATGGCATGGCTTCCGTTTTTCATGAGGCAGTCGGGCAGTGATGATGCACGGAAAACCTTTGCTGAAGTGTTTACCTGGTTCAACATTGCCGCTGCAGTTGTTTACATCGGTGTCGGGTTGTTTGTGGAGCAAATAGTGCAAATCCGCATACCGGTGCTCGACGGAACACTGATTGACGAAAGATACTGGATGGGTCTTTACATTGTCCCGTGGCTTCTGCTTGCTTACTGGTTTCAGGGGTGGTTCCTGAATTTCATGGCCGGTGTATTTATCAGGGAAAAAATGTGGCATCTGTCAGGCATTACCATTATCGGGGCATTGATCACGCTGGCCGGCAATATGATGCTGGTTCCGGTATTCGGAATGCAGGGAGCCGTTTGGGTGGCCGTGTTTTGTTTTCTGTCCATGGCCATGTTGATGTACGTTTTGACGCAATCAGTTTATAAAGTACCGTATAAAATAGGAAAAAGTGTCGCAATTGTGTTATTTTCCGGTAGTGTCGTAGCTTTGGGCCATGGCTTTGCCACTGATTTTTTTGAACCTTTGTTTGCAAAGATGGTCTTGTTTATATTAAGTTTGTTGTTGTTGGTGACTATTGGAATGGCTGAAAGACGCCAGGAAGTGTAGGTAGTCAGGTTTGGATAAAAAAGCTGCTATCTATAAATCGATCGCTACTATTTCCGCAATTTTTTACTAAATCATTAAGCCTCAGGAATTTTTTATGAGTAAATACGGCATCTACGTGGACGCAGTCAGTGTAACAATGAATGGTGGTTATGGCCTGCGCTACGATATCCTAAGAAAATTTGCCGGAAGAGATGGCAGCAGAGCATCCCGGCTGAACGTCTATTTGGCTTACGACCGCAGCCGGGCCAAAGAAGACGAAAACTACCAGGCAAAAACTTCCAGATTCTGCGAAGTGCTCCGGGATTTTCAGTACAAGGTTATCGAACGCCCGGTTGACCGCCTTATTGATCCCGATACCGGAGAAGTTATCTCCCAGGGAGTTGTAGATGTGGATATGGCAGTGGATGCCATGTCCCAGGCACGGGAGCTGGACCGCATGGTTCTGCTGACCCATAATGAAAAATTCACCCGGCTGGTCAATGCCATGCAGGATAACGGGTGCCGCGTTGAGCTCATCGGTTTTGACAACATGGATGCCGCGCTGAAACGCCAGGTCGATCTCTATGTATCGGGATATGTTATTCCCGGCCTGCTGCCCGTAAAATCACCTTACGAATGGGGCTCGGTAGGATCCCGAGTACGCGGTGTTTGCTATGACTTTTCCCATAACGACGGTTATGGCTTCATGCGCTATCTGGCAAAGATCAATGACAAACTGTGGATTACGGATTCACGCTCACCGGATTCCCCCTATTGTACCGTTTTTGCACATGTGTCACAATTTGAGGCCGATTTTGACACCAGTTTTCTCCCCAGCAGGGAGTTGATCTTTGAATTTGACCTTGTCGAGAATGACAAGGGACTGGTTGCCCAGAATATCGTTCTGGTATCTGCGCCCTGATGCATGCGCCCTGTGAAGCAAAGTCCCAGGCTGACTGAATTGGTGCAGACCGTTTCAGGACGCCCTGAAAGCAATGTAAAATAAAAACCCTGCCAGCGTCAATGCCGGCAGGGCTTTTTCAGATCTTTTCATAAATATACCGGCCGTCATCAGACGCTGACCGGCTCATTCAGTATCACGAAAGGCGCTTGAGATCTTCGAGGCCTTGTCTTACATGATCGGCCGAGGTGTTCAGAAGCTCCTGCTCCTCATCGTTCAGATCAATCTCAACGATCTCTTTGATGCCTTCGCGGCCCAGACGGACAGGCACGCCGACATACAGATCCTTGAGTCCGAACTCACCATCAAGGTAAGCCGCACAAGGGAAGATTCTGTTCTGGTCGAGGGCAATCGCTTCAACCATCTGCGCTGCCGCAGCGCCCGGTGCATACCATGCCGAAGTTCCCATCAGCCCTACAAGTTCACCGCCGCCTTTCTTGGTGCGCTCAATGATTTCATCAAGCTTTTCCTTGCCGATAAAGTGGGTCACAGGAATACCGGAAACCGTGGTGTAACGCGGCATGGGGACCATGGAATCACCGTGTCCGCCAAGAATGAGGGCCTGGATGTCTTTCGGGGAAAGATTCAGCTCCTCGGCGAGGAAGGCACGATAACGGGCTGTGTCAAGAATTCCTGCCATACCCATTACTTTGGTGGCGGGAAGTCCGCTGGCTTTCCAGGCAACATAGGTCATCAGGTCAAGCGGGTTGGATACCACTACGATGATCGTGTCCGGTGAATGCTTGACCAGCTTCTCGGTAACATCTTTTACTATGTTCATGTTGGCACTGAGCAGGTCGTCCCGGCTCATACCCGGCTTCCGCGGCAGTCCGGCGGTGATAACACAGATATCGGAATTGGCTGTGTCCTCATAATCAACGGTACCTCTTACACGGGTATCGAAGTTGAGTACCGGTGCTGTCTGCCACTGGTCCAGGGCACGGCCCTTGGATGGGAAAAAGGATTTGTCATCTTTTTTTATCTCCAGGTCAACGGCGATGACTTCTTTTGCAAAATCTCTTTGAGCTATGGTCAAGGCAACGGTTGATCCTACGTTGCCGCCGGCTCCAACTACAGTAATTTTCATAGTCTTGTAATTTTTAAGGTTTGGGGTTTGATTGGTTGGTAAATAATTTCAACGCTCATCACGCATGTCTGCACCCCACATAAGCTTGTTACGCAGGGTCTCAAAATAGCTTTGTCCTGAAAGTTTGATCAATTGCATGATACTCGCTGATTTCCGGATCTTTACTTCCGGAGAGACCGCAGGCAGGTCATGGTTGTTCCCGTCTCCTGAAAACAAAACTTTCTGATCTGCAGGATCGACCCGGATTGTCAGGTCTTTTTCACAGGGCAATACCAGCGGTCTGGTTGTTAGTGTGTGCGGACTGATTGGAGTCAGCACCATCACATCGGTTTGCGGGACGACAATGGGTCCGCCCGTGGATAAATTGTAAGCTGTTGAACCGGTTGGGGATGAGACGATGACACCATCGGCCCAGTACCGGTTTATAAATTCACCGTCATATTCGGCAGACAGTGTGATCATGGAAACCGATCCGTGTCGTGAAAAAACGAATTCATTCAGGGCATAGTGAATCTCTCCGTTGCTGAATTCGGCTTCGATGAAATTCCTGGTGTCAAGTTCGTAATTTCCGGATGCTACATCATGCAGTGCGACGCTGAGATCCTGACGCTGAATGTTTGCCAGAAAACCAAGCTTGCCGCTGTTTATGCCAAGAAGCGGACGCTGTATCGGCCTGGCAAGACCGGCAGCACTCAGCATCGTGCCGTCACCTCCCACGGCAGCTACTGCATCACCGGCTTCCATGGTTGCACGGTCCGTCTCATGTACGGTGACGGACTTGCGGTCGGCATCATCCTGAAACGCAGAAAGTACTCTTTTACTCAGGTGAATGTGTATCCCGAGTTCCCCTGCAATCACCAGCATCTCCCGGACGGTCTGGACCGCCATCGGATTGCGTGGGTGTAAGTGCAGGGACAGGTTCATGGGCTTGAAATAATTTTTATAAATCTCCTCAATATACGCATTATGACGGTATTTTAAAAGGATTTTGCGTGCGCTTCCGCCTCTTGCCGGTGTTGGGTAATACCCGGTCACCGGTTTATCCGGCATACCGTTGCTTTTGGTTTACGGAGTGCTCTTTTACGTCAGCAGATGAGCGGCCTGACAAGCACACGGCTGTCTCGAGCTGGTGATCTGCCCTTTCCGGTCAGCGTCCGGCCGTTTCAGCCCGTTCGGCTGGTTCCGCTGTTTTCCGGACCTGTGTCAGATCCATCCACCAGCTGAGTGTATTGAGTTTGACATTGTCAACGGTTTTGTCTTTCAGCAGATAGCGGTCTGATTCCAGCCTCATGACCTCCTGGGGCTGACGTTCCGGCTGCTGTCCGGATGTGTATACCGGGATGTAGTCAAGATAAAGAAAAATATCCCTGCTGAATACCCTTCGCTGGATCAAGTCCACCCTGAGATTGTCGTCCATCAGGTCATAAATGGTTTCGCTCAGTGTTCTGGGCAGTATATCCTGTTGATATGCAAAAACAAGCCGGTCTGGCGCATCTTCTCCGAATCTGTTGAAGACTCTTGCGATATTGGACTGGGAGTACTCATCATCCTGATAGGTAATCTCCAGTGAGGGAACCCCGAGCTCTTTATAAAGTGTATCCCCGGTCACGTGCCTCAGTACAGCGGCAGCTTCCGGCCGGCCGATATTGAAACGATTGTTCTGATTGTACCGGATGACCAGCGGCTCCGGGTTGGCCTGTGCCTGAAGCTTGTACTTGTCACGGTACGGATCTTTCAGTTCATTCTCACTGGTGATCATTCTTTGGATATTTCCGGGTCCGGGATCGGGAAGGATATTGATAACCCCGCGGTTGAAATGGCTGTAGAGGTGTGCTTCTCTGATACCGCTCATAAGCTCGACACGGTGGGCCCGCGGCAGCGTGCGTCCCTCGTCATCCTTTCTGTTGAAGGATTCGTTTCTGTTGAAAATATGGATGCTGTCGCCAACGGTGGTGCTGTAACGGAAGGGCCCGGTCCCGACCGCGTGGGAATGCAGGCCGTCGTCACGAAAACGGAATGGTTCCCGGGGATATATTACGGCGTAGGGCGTGGCGAGGTATGAAAGAAAGGCCGGATCCTGCTCTGAAAGATGAAAGACGATCGTCGAATCATTTTTTGCTTCAATACCGGAAATGGAATCAATCTGCCGGTCCTCATCGAAATAGACGTCGCGCTGCTCCAGAAAATAGGACTCGAACCCGCGGATATTGTCCATGAACAGCTCGGCCGCGTTGGGAGGAACGTCCCGTGATGCCATGCGTTCAAACACCCGCTTGACATCCCTGCTGTTTACTTTTCGTCCCCGTCCCTGGCTGAAGCTTTCATCATCATGGAAAAACAGATCGTCACGCAGGAAAAATGTGTACGTGAGGGAATCATCAGAAACTTCCCACCGCGAAGCTGCCGCTGGAACCGCGTTTTCTTCCTCGTCAAGTTTCACCAGGCCCTCGTAACTCAGCTGGATCATCCGCTTGGTGGCGGTGTTGACTGCAAAAAGAGGATCCATGCTCCGGATTCGGTTGGATTCACCGATTTTCAGTACCCGGAGTTCATCTTCTTCAACTACTTCTTCCTCTTCATCATCTTCCACGGCGCGTGCCTGCCTGTCGACAACGATGGTTTCGGTGGTGGGACCGCATGAGGAAAGCCACAGTGCGGGAATGAGGATCAGGAAAACAAAGCCTGTCACCGGACGGAAAGGGAATCCGGAGGATAATCGGGAAAGGGTATCAGGAGAAAAAGACATAGACAGTGTAAGCGTAAGCGCAAGTGAGTTATTTGCCGCCCTTGATCCCCTTGAGTCCTCTCATTGCCTTTTGACTCAACAAATTCACTTCATGAGACCGTATGCGGCTGTTTTTTTTCTTGTGACGTTTCTGTGCGACAGAAATCAGCTCTTCCAGCAACGTATCGAATCCGATTTCCGTTGCTTCCCACAGGTAAAAAGAAAACGATCCGGGAATCGTATTAATTTCATTAAAAAATATCTCGCCGGTATCCGAATTCATAAGAAAATCAAGACGTGCCACACCGGCGCATCCCAGAATGCTGAAAATGTTTCCTGCAAGGTTGCGGATCTCTTCGGTTTTTTCGGATGAAACCGGGGCCGGGATCTTCCGGCTGGCTGAGGCCATTCCTTTTGCCTCACCTTCTCCGCTCATGTATTTATCTTCAAACGAGAGCAGCTCCTCTTTACCCAGCGGCTGCTCACAGACACTTGTCCTGAAATGGTCTTCATCGCCCAGTACCGAGCAGTTGATTTCTGTCAGGGGGTGGACAGCCTTCTCAACGAGCAGGCCGGAATCATACCGGAATGACTCCTCCACTGCATCATCAAGCTCACTGCGGTTTTCCGCCCGGTGAACACCAATACTGCTTCCGAGCGCGACGGGTTTGACGTAGAGGGGATAACCCACTGATTCACACTTTTCGATGAGGTCTTGCTTGTTTTCAACCCAGTTCTCTTCTGTAATGCGGATGTCGTCGACTACCGGGATACCGTGCTGCCGGCAGAGCTCTTTGGCAAGCCGTTTGTCCATTCCGATGGCGGAGGCTGTTACTCCGGAGCCGGTGTAAGGGATGTTCATGGTCTCACAGAGCCCCTGGAATGCCCCGTTTTCACCATCGGAACCGTGAAAAGCGCACAAAAGGACATCCGCCGGAATGCGGCTGTCGCGCGAAAAAAGGCCGCCCGGGCGCGCGATCAGCTCGGTTTTACCCGTGTCGGATATGGTGAAGTGGCAGGGAATTCCTTTCTCCTGTGACTGTTTCAGGTCTTTATAGGATTCAAGGTCGAGCAGATGGGATCCGGTCAGCCACTGTCCGCTTTTTGTGATATAAAGTGCAATGGGGTTCCATTTTGTGTCTTTCAGGGCCGAGGCGGCCTGGATGGCCGTGAGAACGGATACCTCGTGCTCCGGTGAAACACCGCCGAAGGCGATGACCAGGTTGTTTTGCTGCATTGCCGATGTAATTAAGTGAGCATTCTACCGGCTAAGATACATATTCTTGAACTCAAACGGCTTGCGGAAATGCTCGTCTTTGAAGTCTTTCAGAAAGTAAATGGTTTCGCCGGTCGATTTCATTTCCGGACCCAGCTCTTTTTTTACCTCCGGAAATTTGTCGAACGGAAATATCGGTTCCTTGATTGCGAAATGCTCAAGTTTTGATTCAAGGTCGAACTCACTCAATTTGGCGCCCAGCATGACCTTGACACCGATGTCCGCCTCGGGGCGGCCAGTGGCCTTGGCCACAAAGGGGATGGTCCTGGTGGCCCGTGGATTGGCTTCGATGACGTATACCTCCGAGCCTTTGACCGCATACTGCACGTTGATGAAACCCCGCACATTGAGCGCTTTTGCGATCTTGACCTGGTACTCTTTCATGGTCTCGATGACGCGGTCGCTCAGCGAATAGGGGGGCAGCACAGCCGTTGAGTCGCCGGAGTGCACCCCGGCCGGCTCAAGATGCTGCATGATACCGCAAATATGCAGCTGCTCACCGTCATAAACGGAGTCAAAATCCACCTCGATGGCATCCTCGAGAAAGTGGTCAATAAGGAATTCGTTTTCCGGATGGGTCTTTAGCAAAGTCCGGACGTGCTCATCCAGCTCGCTTTCTTTTACGGCAATGCACATTCCTTGTCCGCCAAGGACATAACTCGGACGAAGCAGGACCGGATAGGATATCCGGCTGGCTATTTCCACCGCTTCTTTTGCTGTAAAGGCAGTGCCGTAGGAAGGAAACGGAATGCCCAGCCGCAGCAGGGTCTCGGAAAACTTGCCGCGGTCTTCAGCCAGATCCATCATTTCAAATGGTGTGCCGAAAATGCGGATGTTGTGCTCGGTCAGCCGCTTTGCCAGCTTGAGTGCTGTCTGCCCGCCCACCTGCAGAATGACACCCTCAGGTTTCTCGTGCTGAATAATGTTGTACACATGTTCCCAGAAAACCGGCTCAAAATAGAGTTTGTCAGCTACATCGAAATCCGTTGAGACCGTTTCCGGATTGCAGTTGACCATGATGGTTTCGTAGCCCATGTCGTTCGCGGCAAAAACCGCATGCACACAGGTGTAGTCAAACTCAATGCCTTGCCCGATCCGGTTGGGACCGCTGCCCAGAATCAGTACTTTTTTCCGGTCGCTGACCTCACTCTCGTTCTCCTCATCGTAACAGGAGTAATAGTAGGGGGTTGATGCGGGGAATTCACCGGCGCAGGTATCTACCATCTTGAATACGGCACGGATGCCAAGCTCATCGCGCTTTTGCCGTACCTGATTCTCCGTAATATTTTCAACATCACTCTGGCTGAGCAACCATGCAATCTGCCGGTCGGAAAATCCGGCCTGCTTGAGCTCTCGGAGATCTTTTTCATCAATGTTGTAAATGGTCTGCCCTTCGGTGCGGTTTTCCAGATGCACGAGGTACTGTATTTTTTCAAGAAACCAGTGGTCGATTTTCGTCACATCGTGAATTTCCTCGATGCTCGTGCCCAGTTTGAAGGCATTGCGGACCTGCAGGCTGCGGTCCCAATAGGCTTTCAGCAGCCGTTTGCGGACATTTTCACGGTTGATTTCCTCGTATCCGTCCGCTCCCAGGCCTCCGCGGCCGACTTCAAGGGACTGCCAGGCCTTGTTAAGCGCTTCGGGGAAAGTCCGGCCAATGGACATCACCTCGCCCACCGCCTTCATCTGCGTGGTCAGCTCTTCATCCACACCGGGGAATTTTTCGAAGTTGAACCGCGGCACTTTCACCACGACATAGTCGAGCGACGGTTCAAAACATGCGGATGTTGTCTTTGTAATCTGGTTCTGAAGCTCATCAAGGTTGTAGCCGACAGCCAGTTTGGATGCAATTTTGGCGATCGGATAACCGGTGGCTTTCGATGCCAGGGCCGATGAGCGGCTGACTCTCGGGTTGATTTCGACCGCCACCAGCCGGTCGGTTCCGGGTTCCATCCCGAACTGCACATTGCAGCCTCCCGCAAATGTGCCAATGGAGCGCATCATGCGGATGGCGGCATCCCTGAGCAGCTGATACTGCTTGTCGGTAAGGGTTTGCGTTGGTGCCACGGTGATGGAGTCTCCGGTATGCACCCCCATCGGATCGAAATTCTCAATCGAGCAGATGATCACCACATTGTTGTTGTTGTCGCGCAGCAGCTCCAGCTCATACTCCTTCCATCCGTAAATGGATTCTTCGATCAGGATTTCGTGGATCGGGCTGAGTTCAAGCCCGCGAAGCACCTTCTTTTCAAACTCCTCCTCGGTCCAGACGATGCCGCCGCCGGTCCCGCCAAGCGTAAACGAGGGCCGGATCACCACAGGCAATCCGCCCAGCTCAAGGACAATCTCCTTGGCGTCAAGCAGCGACTTAGCCGTTCGGCTGCGGCACTGATCGATCCCGATATCCTCCATCAGGTCCCGGAACTGCTGCCGGTCTTCGGTGATGTCGATCGCATCGATGTCCACACCGATGATCTCAATGCCTTTCTCTTTCCAGTAGCCTTCATGGTGCAGGTCTCTGGCCAGGTTCAGTGCCGTTTGTCCGCCCATTGTCGGCAACACCGCATCCGGGTTCTCGATTTCAACAATCTCCCTGATGGAATCGGTTGTCATCGGTTTCATATAAATGGCATCGGCCATGGACGGATCGGTCATGATGGTAGCCGGATTCGAATTAATGAGCACAACACGGTAGCCTTCTTCTCTCAGGGAGCGGCAGGCCTGTGTACCGGAATAATCAAATTCGCAAGCCTGACCGATGACGATCGGACCTGATCCTATCAATAAAATGGTGTTGATATCAGTTCGTTTCGGCATGTTATGCTGACCCGTTTTTTTCTTTGTGTTTTTGGATGCGGTCGACGAAGTGGTCGAACAGGTAGGAGGAGTCGTGCGGACCGGGTGAGGCCTCGGGATGATATTGAACGCCGAATCCGTCAAAATTCTTGAAATCCAGCCCTTCGAGTGTACCGTCGTTGAGGTTTTGGTGCGTGATCTCCGCGACATCGGATGTCACCGACTCCGGATCTACGGCAAATCCGTGATTTTGCGTAGTGATCTCAACATGATCACGATGCAGGTTTTTGACCGGCTGATTGGCGCCGCGATGGCCTACCAGCATTTTGATCACCCGCATGCCTTCGGTCATGGCCATCAGCTGATGACCCAGGCAGATACCGAACATCGGCTTGCCGGTCTTTTTTGCTTCCCGGATGGTTTCAAGGGCGTAATCCATCGGATTGGGATCACCTGGGCCGTTTGAGAAAAAGAAGGCATCGGGTCCCCAGTCACGTATTTCTTTAAAATCTGTTTTGGCAGGAAAAACGCGCAGCATGCACCCGCGCTGGACAAGACTGTTGATGATATTCTGCTTGATGCCGTAATCTATCGCAGCAACTTTGTACAGCGTTTTGGGATTTTTCTGCCGGTAGCCTGTGGCATCCGGATCGGTGGGATGGTCAAGCAGACCATCTTCAGTATTTTGTGATATCCTCGGAAAGTAGTCCCGGAACTGATCGGGCTTGTATGTCTGCGGCTCTTTCCGTGACACCCGCGACGCCAGCTCAAGTCCGACCATTGACGGCCATTGCACCGCCTGCTCTACCAGCGCTTTTTCATCCTCGCTTTCACTGGATATAACGGCATTCAGCACTCCTTTGCGCCTGATATGCCGTACCAGCTTGCGGGTGTCCACTCCGGTGATTCCGACGATCTTGTTGCGGTTGAGGTATTCATCAAGATCACCATCGGCCATGGTATTGCTGTAATGGTGCGAGAAGTCGCGGACAATAAGGCCGGAAATCATCACCTTGTGCGCCTCATCGTCGCGGGAGGAGACACCGTAGTTGCCGATGTGGGGATAGGTCATCATCATCAGCTGGCCGTGATAGCTCGGATCGGTGAAGATCTCCTGGTATCCGGTCATGCTGGTGTTGAAGCAGAGTTCGCCGCCGGTGATGCCGTGAAATCCGATGGCGTGTCCGTGTGCTACCGTCCCGTCAGCCAGTGCAAGTATGGCTTTCTTTTTTCTGGTCGTTTGATGCATCAGTCCTGGTTGTGGGTTGCGATGGAGCCTGGCAGGTGTTCTGATTCATGCCGTGATACCGGAGTAAAACGGCCGCACATCCCGGATGAAATACCCAAAAAAAATCCGACACTGAAAAAACCAGAGCCGGATATTTTTAAAAAAGGAGTTGCATCTGGATGGTGTGTCATAAACTCAGAACAAGGCATAAATAAACGGTGCCAGTGCCGTGTTGCTGGTTGCTACTATTAACAGTCCTAACAGAAGCAGAATGAAAACAATGGGCGCCAGCCAGAGCTTCTTGCGTATGCGGAGAAACTCCCAAAACTCACGTAGTATGCCAATTTTTCCCATTGCAAAGGGTGTTCAGATCATTCTGTTACATTCTCCTAAAAATAACCAAAAATTGGAATTACTGAAATTGAATTTTGAAAAACTGCATCCGGTTCCTTAATCAATGCCGGATAAGCCGAAATCAGGGACTGTAGTAGGTTGCCGCTTCGGGGCCGACAGGCATGCCGAATCCGAATACCCACACGTAAAACAGAATGACCCAGCTGATGAAAAAGAACAGGCTGTATGGCAGCATGGTGCTGATAATCGTGCCGATACCCAGGTTTTTGTCATATTTGTTGGCAAAGGCCAGGATCAGACCGAAATAGCTCATCATTGGCGTCACCAGGTTGGTCACCGAATCACCGATGCGGTAAGCTGCCTGAATGACCTCCGGACTGTATCCGATGAGCATAAGCATGGGTACGAAAATGGGTGCGGTTACCGCCCATTGCGCTGATGCCGACCCCAGCATGAGGTTCACAAAACCCGAAACCATAATGAAGCCCACGAATACGAGCGGCCCGGTTAAACCAATGTTATCAAGAAATGTCGCTCCGGTAACAGCTACAATCTGGCCAAGGTTGGTCCATCCGAAAAAGGCAACAAACTGCGAGGCAAAGAAGACGATCACAATATACAGGCCGAGCGTGGACATGGATTTTGCCATCCCGTCAATGATGTCCCGGTCTGATTTCATGGAGCCCGTAACCCATCCGAAAACGAAACCCGGAACCATGAATACCACAAAAATTATGGCCACAATTCCGTTCAGGAACGGAGAGTTGAGTATTTCACCGGTCTCCGGATTGCGGAGGACGGCATTTTCAGGAACAACACCAAGGGCAAGTATGCCCAGGAGTCCTGCAAAGGTGATGAAGGCCCAGAGCAGTCCCCTTTTTTCGGTGGATGAAAGCGGCTCCATGGACTGTTCATCGCTGACATCCTCCAGGGCGATGTCCGGATCATAGGGCCCGAGCTTGGGCTCGACAATCTTAATGGTTACCCATGTGCCGACAAAGGTGATCAAAAACACGCTGAGGAACATGAAGTAATAGTTGACAGCGGCGTGGACCATGTAACCCGGGTCAACGAGCTGTGCAGCTTCCTGAGTGAGTCCAGCAAGCAGGGGGTCTATGGTTCCCAGCAGCAGGTTGGCACTGTATCCGCCGGAAACACCGGCAAATGCCGCGGCAAGTCCGGCAAGCGGATGCCGTCCCAGAGAAAGAAATACAACGGCCCCGAGAGGAACCAGGACGACATATCCCAGCTCGGAAGCGGTGTTTGAAACAATGCCGGTAAACACAACGGCGACGGTAACCAGTATTTTCGGATCCAGAATCAGCGCAAAAGGCCGCATCAGATAATAGCTGACTTTTTCCGGCAGCGTGAGGTTTTCGGTTGTCTTGAGGGTCATCGGTTTGACCGATGCCGCTTTCAGAACGATCCCGCGGATGACCGCACTTATCAGTCCTGAATGCTCGGCGACGCCTACACCGAGCAGGGCCACCAGTACAACCCCAAGCGGGGCAAAACCCGTAAAGTTGGTGACCAGATTTTCAAGTATCATCCGCAGACCGTCACCGTTCAGCAGACTGATAGCCTGAATTTTTCCGTCGGGAGAGCGTCCTTCGGCACCTTCCGGGCGAGGATCGGGAACAGACCAGTTGAGAAACTCGGCAAGTCCGCTGATAAGAATCACACCGGTGGCAAACAGCGCAAATAGTGTTACGGGATGGGGAAGAAGATTCCCGAGCCATTCAACAACATCAAGAAAACGGGTAAACCAGTCATTCTTTTTGGGCGGGGCTCCGATTTTTTTACTCATTTACTCCAAACAGATTGCTGTGTTCATTTTGACGGGATCAGTAAACTTTCCGCACGGTTACCACAAGAGCATTTTCATGCAGAAAACACTGCCGCCGCTTTTCAGGAATTCCGAAGTATCCACCTCCAGAAATGCAAAACCGAGCTTTTTCAGTGCCTTGTTAACTTCATTACATCCTTTCTGGATGATGACTTTCCGGCCGTCCGGACAGCTTGCATTGCAGGCAAACAGCTCTTCCGCTTCCTTTTCCGGTGCCTCGATGACATTGGAAAAAGCCGTATGTATCAGTTCAAGTCCGTCCTTTGTAAAGGCGGGAGGATATATCAGCACAGAGTCACTGTTCAGGATACAGAAGCAGGTGTCAAGATGATAAAACGAAGGGTGAATTAGTTCCAGTATGACCACCGGAACGTCAAGGGTCCGGGAGATATGCTCATAGGCCTTTCGAGAAGACCGGTACCCGAATCCCCCCCATAAAAGGCGTTTTTTGAAATGCCAGATCGCATCGCCCATACCTTCAAAATCATTGATCTCCTGCGGATTGAGGTAGTGGATTTCATAGCCGTTTTGGCGGTACCACTGCTCAAAAAACGGCACCTCATCCTTGCGCTGATCAGAGTGCATGATGCTCATCAAGGCGTGCCTGTGCCCTTTGGAGTCGACATAGGGCAGACTCTGATTTGCTGAAAAAACCATGTCCGGCAGGCCCGGCTGACCGGTGATTTCATGCATTTTAAGCCCCAGATGGCGAAACTTATCCCGAACCACTTCCCATTGCCACCGGGCGGCTTCCGGGTTCACGGTTCCGACATTGCCTTCCATATGCGGGTTGATGATATAATCAACGGAAAAATGGTCCGGAGTCACCATGAGCACCTGATCAGGCAGCGGCATGTTATCGGCATTTTTCAATGCATCCCTGAGTTCATCCGGCTTGGTTATGATAGATGACATAATCGGCAGTATGAATATTTACAGTTTCTGGAACTCACCAAAATAAAAAAACTTTGAAGAAGTTTGAGTGTTGTCCTTTTTTTGCAGAGATTCCAAAAAAATAATATCCGTTATGCTGCTATCCCCCGAATTGCTAAACCGTCTTACTCCACTGGAAATAAAAGCCAGACAGATTGTGGAGGGATTCATCAGCGGCCTGCATAAAAGTCCGTTTTTCGGTTTCAGTGTGGAGTTTGCCGAACACCGGCCCTATCATCCCGGTGACGATCTGAAGCATCTGGACTGGAAAGTCTACGGGAAAAGGGAACGTTACTTCGTCAAGCAGTACGAAGAAGAGACCAACCTGCGCTGCTACATGCTGATGGATGTGAGCAGTTCCATGCAGTTCCGGTATTTTGCGGACTGGTCAAAGCTCCGCTACGGGGTGCATTTGGGTGCGGCCATGGCTTATATGCTTCATCGTCAGCGTGACGGATGCGGGCTGGCCGCTTTCGACAGGGAAATCGGGGAGATCATTCCGGCAAAATCATCGTACGGACACCTGCTTCATCTTTACAAAAACCTGGAGCAGATACTGGATACCTACGACGGGGATGTCCCGCAGAAGAGGCAGACGGCCTCGGCGGAAGCCATTCATCAGCTTGCAGAGCGGATCAACCGCAGAAGCCTTGTAATTATTCTGACCGACCTTTTCGAAAATGTCCAGAAACAGGATGAGCTGATTTCGGCGCTTAAACACTTGCGTCACAAAAAGCATGAGGTTATTCTGTTTCATCTTCTGGAAAAGCGCAGCGAGCGTGAACTGGATTTTCCCGATGACCGGTATGTGTTCAGCGATCTTGAAACGGGAGGGGAAATGGATGTGGTTCCCCGGCAGATCCGGAAGGATTATCAGAAAAAAATGAAGGAATACACCAAAAATTTCAGGATTACCTGCAGTGACGCCAATATTTCTTATGAAGAAGTTGATACGCAGGATCCGTTTGATTATGCTCTGCTGGCCTTTTTGAACAAGCGAAGGCGGCTGATGTAGCACAATTATCATTGATTCAATATTTATGGATTGGAATAAACCATGGGATGAGGAGAAACCGGATGACGCGGCGGTTTCAGCGGAGGAAGACGACAATAATGGTGAGAAAAAAAAATGGAATTACATTTTTATCGAAAGCCTGAAGCTGGCCGTGCTGCTTCCTCTTATCATTCTGGCCGTGGAGATGTTCCTTCTGGATGCGTGGCCTGATGTCCGCGAACACCCGGAGCAGCTGCTCTTTGATTACCTTTTTCTCTTTTCTGCTATCTTCATCATTTTTGTGGGGTTTCACTTCGTTCAATGGCGCAGGCGCAGCCGCAAGCACAGGCGTTAGCATCTGAACCGGTCCTCAGGCGCAATGCCTGCAGACGCAATTATGTTTTTTTCTTATATTTCAACATTTTATGAGTCTGGATATTCGATTTACTTCCATCTGATCACATCAATCCGGAAACGGCACCGGCACAGGTGCCAAATCCGGGGAAAATAACGTCCGATTTTGAATTTCAAGCGTACCATTTTACTTGTCGAAGACGAAGCCGAACCGGCAGACATGCTTTCAAACTATCTCGAAATGCATGGATACGAAGTGCTGCTGGCCATGGAGGGCAATCGCGCCCTGAAGCTTATTGATGAGCATGCCCAGTCTATCGACCTGGCTATTCTGGATATCATGGTTCCCGAAAAAGACGGCTACGAAATCTGCCAGTATCTGCGGAGCCATCCGGTATTAAGTGATGTGCCGGTCATCTTTCTGACTGCCAAGGATAAGGAAAAAGATGAAATCGCCGGTCTTGACCTGGGGGCGGACGATTACATTCCCAAGCCTGCCAGTCTCAATCTGGTAAAGGCGCATGTGGAATCGATGCTGCGCAGGCGTCCCAGGGAAAAAGGCAACTGGCTGGCCTACCGCAATGTCTACATCACGTCCGACAGTATGGAAGCCTGGCAAAACGGCGAAAAAATCGAGCTCACCACCACCGAATTCAAGTTGCTGAAGCTCTTTTTTGAAAATCCCAAACGGGTGTACACCCGCCAGGAGATTCTGGAATACATCACCGACGAAGAAAAATACGTGTTCGACCGCACGGTGGATGTCCATATCAAAAACCTGCGTCTCAAGCTCAGAGATGACGGTGAACTGATAAAAACATACCGTGGCATGGGGTACGGCCTGAACAAAGAACTTGCTCTCACCTGATGAACATCCGTTCCAAACTGGCCTGGGCGCTTACCGTCATTCTGGTTATTACCGTGACTGCCGGCAGTCTCTACGCCTTTTATTACATCAGGGCTTACATGCTGGAACAGGCGGTCGACGACATGGAAAACGACGGCTACTGGATGATGCACACGCTCAAGTTCCTGCCTGACGGTGTGGGTCTGCAGGACGAGCTCGAGCGGGTGGGCCGGGCTACGGATTACCAGATTGCCCTGTATGATTCCGGCGGATCCATTCTTGCGGCCTATCCAGCGGGGTCTGAACGTTCGCCCCATCTTCACCTGCATCCCCGCGAAGTGAGCCGCCTGCTGGAAGGGGATGACCAGCTGCGAACCATTAACGAACCGGACGATGAAAGAATCCGTGTCTACGCCACCATCCCGAACAGCCGCAATGAAGCCCGTTTTTTTGTTATCAACCAGACCCGCTCCCAGGTTTTTCAGCCCATAGCCGATATACGCCAGATTATTTACATCGGCCTGCTGCTCTCCATTTTATTCATTCTGATATTCAGCATTCTCATTGCGCATTACATGGCCAGGCCGCTGTTCCGTCTGACCCGGGATGTGGAACGTGTCGCCAAGGGTGATACCGAACATGTCATCCGCATGAACCGGTCGGATGAAATCGGAACCCTGGCTGCATCGGTCAATGAAATGGCGCAAAAGTTGCGCTCCGATTACCAGCAGCTTCAGGCGCTTAATGAAAAACAGCGGCAGTTTTTTGCCGATATTACCCATGAAGTGCGCAATCCGCTCCATACCATCATGGGATCGCTGGAAATGCTTGAACTGCCCGGCCTCGATGAGGAAAAACGCCGCAAGTATGTCCGGAACCTGAGAAGTCAGGCCGAGCGCATCGGCCGGCTGTTCAAGGATTTGATGACCCTTCAGCGTTTCGATTCTGATGAAAAGTTCGTGATACCCGGGCATGCCGATCTTGCCGACATTGTTCAGGATGTTGTCGACTGGTATCAGTATTCGGCCAGGAGCAAGGGTATTTCCCTTGAATATGACACCCATTCATGCATGGTCTATGCCGATCCGGGAAAAATCGAGCAAGTGCTGGAGAATCTGATATCCAACGCCATCAAGTTCACAAACGAAGGAACCATTTCGGTTACATATTCCAGAAACAATGGCCTCGTGGAGGTATCGGTAAGCGATACCGGTATTGGTATTCCCGAGGCGCACTGGGGCCGGCTGTTTGACCGGTTTTACCGGACCGACAAGGCGCGTTCACGCGACAAGGGCGGAACCGGCCTCGGCCTCTCAGTTGTGAAGGGCATACTGAAGGCTCATGACAGTGATATTCAGCTGGAAAGCGAAGTGGGCAAAGGAAGCAGGTTCTTTTTTGTGCTGAAATCATCAGAAAGTGTGCAAATGAAGAACCGGGAAACCCCGCAGGATACCGGGTCCGAATCAGTTCACTCAACAGGGTAAGAATTCTGTATTTTTTACGTGTTTTTCTTATCTTTACTGTCTGTCATAAATGCGGATAAACCCGGGGGCAGCTCCGGACATCCGTTATAAACGGAGCGTGTTCTCAAAAAACTATCAGAAACCGGATTCCTGTATAATTTCGGACATGATTGTCCGGCAATCATTTGGGATAAACGCCGGCTGTAATAAAAATCACATAATCGCAGGCAGCTGTAAATGAGCAAAAGCGGAAAAAGAATTGGTGTTGTACTGTTGAACCTGGGCGGACCGACTTCAGAGCCGGCCGTCAGAAGTTTTCTTGAAAACCTGTTCGGAGATCAGGATATCATCAACATCGGCGGCGGGCGTTTTCAAAGCCGCCTTGCAAAGATAATTGCAAAATTCCGCTACAAGGGAGTAGCTGAAAAGTATCGTGACATCAATGCTTGTCCTGAAGGATGCCGGGGCAGCAAGTATTGTCCCAACAGGCAAAACAAGGTGGTGTCCGATTGCTGCTCGCCGATTAATTCACTGACCGAGCTGCAGCGCCGCGAATTGGAAAAAATGCTCAAAAACAGCTGGCCTGATCACTTCGTCAAGGTGTATACCGCCATGAGGTACTGGGTCCCCTTCGATTACGACGTATTCGAGGAGGCCGTGAATGATGACATCGAGCACCTGGTCCTGCTGCCGCTCTATCCGCAGTTTTCATACACAACAACCGGAAGCAGTTTCCGCAACTGGGAAACCATCCGCAACAGCCGTCCGGCCGGCAGCAAGCAGCCCGGCTGGCAGGAGTATCTTGTGGGACAGTATCATCTGAATCCCAGCTACCTGTCGGCCCTCAATCAGCGCATCGACGAGCGTCTCCGGGAAGATTTCACTGAAAAGGAGCGCAGCAAGGTGCATCTGGTATTTACTGCGCACGGAACCCCTCTGAGTGAGGTGAAAAAAGGAGACCCCTACACGCAGCATATCGAAGAAACCGTCGATGCCATCATGAAGATGCGCAATTACCATGAAACACACTGGCTGGGGTATCAGTCCCGTGTCGGACCGTCAAAATGGACCCAGCCCAACACCGAAGACCTGGTGTTCCGCCTGATTGACTACGGCATAAAACATATGATACTCATCCCCGTTGCATTCGTGACCGACCACATCGAAACAGCACATGAGCTCGATATCGAATTGCGTGAAGAACTGGAAGAACAAAACAAGCACGTCGATAAACTTGTGGTGAGCAAGGGACTGAACGATCATCCTGATTTTTTGGCAGCTTTGCAGGATGAAATTTCAAAAAAAATCCAGCATATTACGGGCACTTCGGAGCAGCCCGAAAAAACCAGGCAATCATTATCGGTTTCGTGAAGGATATATACTATTTTAGAACGGAATGAACGAAATTACTCCGCAGATCACTGAATTTTCCGCAATCGGAATCAATCACTGGAAAGCCGACGTTGCTCTCAGGGAGAGGTTCAGCCTTTCCGGGGAACAGAAAGAGGCGTTTCTGGAGGATGCCCGTGTTCTCGGACTGAGGGATGTGATCATTGTTTCCACCTGCAACCGCACAGAAATATTTGCCCGGAATAACACGCCCGGGATACTGGTCGAACTGCTCGTCAAACACAGTGATGGCAGCAGGGAGGAGTTTGATCAGTACGGCTTCTTAAAAGAAGGCGAAGAGTCGGTCCGCCACCTGCTGCGGGTGACCGTCGGACTGGATGCCCAGATATTAGGTGACCTGCAGATTGTCAAGCAGGTAAAAGAGGCCTACGAATATACGCACTCCCTGGGTATGGCCGATGCCATGCTCCACCGGCTGATGCAGTTTGTCCTCAGAACGCACAAACGGTCACGAACCGAAACGGATCTGGCCAGCGGAGCCGCAACAACGGCCTATGCCGCCGTTCAGTTTGCCCAAAAGAGGCTCAAGTCACTCAAGGACAAAAACATACTTCTGGTCGGAACCGGAAAAATCGGGAAAATCACCTGCAAGAATCTTATATCGATGGGTGCCCGCAATGTAACCCTGCTCAACCGCAGCCGAGAACGGGCAGAAAACCTCGGAGATCGCTTTCAGCTTCCGGTTGCCGGACTCGAGGAGATCAACATCGAAATGGGGAAAGCTGATCTCGTCATTGTAGCAACCGGAGCCGACAAGCCGGTCATCGGACCCGAGCAGCTTACTGATCTTGAGGGAACCGATAAAAAAGTTGTGATGCTGGACTTGTCCGTTCCCCGCAATATTGATCCGGCCGCAGAGCAGCATCCCAATATCGAACTGGTGAATATGGACCGGCTCAACGACACCACCGACGAGGCATACCGTCGCCGGGAACGCAACATCCCCAAAGTAGAAGCGATCATCGATGAAGAGATCGCAAATTTCCGGATCTGGCTTTCAGAGCAGAAGGTGGTACCCACCATACGCGCGCTGAATGACAAGCTCCATGATATCCGCAGCCGGGAGATCGAAAAATTCCGGGCAAAACTGCCTGATTCCTCCCTTGGAGATGTCGAGCATCTGACCCGCCGTATTGTGAACAAAATCATGGCGCACTCCATCGACCATCTGAAGGACAATCACGAAGCCCCTGAGGAAATCACCCGCCTTGTAAACTCCATGTTCAAACTGGAGCCGGAGTCTGACCTTGACAACTGAGCCGCTTCGCATAGGTACAAGAGACAGTATTCTCGCGACCTGGCAGGCAAGGTACGTCCGGGAGATTCTGCTGGAAAACGGCTGGCCTGCAGAACTGCACTATATCAAAACCGAGGGCGACCGGGTTCTTGACACCCCGCTGCCGCTGATGGGCGGGAAAGGGGTTTTCACCAAGGCGCTTGACGATGCCCTGCTCAGCGGCGGGATTGATCTGGCTGTGCATTCCTTCAAGGATATTCCCACTCGCATGCCGGACGGGCTGAAGGTGGGGGCTGTCAGCCGGCGCGAGGATGTTTCGGATGTGTTTGTATCCCGCGAAAGTGCCTCCGGGGGCGCTGCCTGCAGGCAGAAAAGCGGAAATAACCGGCCTTCGTTTCCCGATGATCCGGAATACCGGGGAGTTGTTGCCAGCAGCAGCAACAGGCGGATCGGCCAGTGGCTGGCCCGTTACCCGAATTTCCGGGTGAGGGATATCCGTGGCAACATTCAGACCCGGCTGCGAAAAGTTGCCGAAAGTGACTGGGACGGGGCCATTTTTGCGGCCGCCGGACTCAAAAGACTGGGGCTGCAGCACCACATTGCCTGGAAGATCGACTGGATGCTGCCCGCGCCGGCCCAGGGAGCGATGGCGGTGATGGTCCGGTCGGAAGATGAGCGGATAAAGGATGCGGTTTTGCCGGTTGATGATCCGGATACGTCTCTTTGCACCGGCATCGAACGGGATGTGCTGCACACACTTGAGGGCGGATGCAGCGCGCCGGTGGGAGCATTTGCGGAGATCCGCGGCAGAAAGGTGCATCTGAAAGTGAACACGGTGTATCCTGACGGATCGGGGCTGATTGCTTTTGAGATGAGTGAGGATCGGGAAAAAGCGGGGGACCTTGGCAGGAGGGCGGCTGATGAGGCGCTCGGGCGCGGGGCGGACACACTGATACGGGATTTGCGGGAAGGCAGGAATTCGCCGGGTGCGTTGTGATGTTATAATAGCAGGTGGTTGCAGGGCATCCGGATAACTATTCAAAACGTATTGGAAATATTACTAACTGAGCAGGTGACGGTTGTGGTATCACAGGAAAAACCAGAAGAGACAGGAAAAAAGACGGTCATTTCTACACGGCCGCCCTCTCCGGGAGATCAAGAGGCTGTCAGGGACAAGAATGTCCGGCTGGTGTATTACCCGGCATGGAATTACCGATGGATCACTCCGCCGGAATCCAACATCACTCCCGTCATAAGAAATCCGCTGCAGCGGGTCTGGGTTTTTACCAGCCGGCGCGGCGCAGAAGGGTGGTGGCGTATTTGGAAAAAACTGGTCGAATCGGGCAGATACCCCGGCATATCGCAGGATGCTTCCACGAAGGACGATGCAGCCGAAGATGGCGGGAATGCGGATATTCCACTGCCGCGGTTCTATGTGGTGGGCAATAAAACAGAGCAGGAGGCGAGAAGGCTTTTCGGCGCCCGGAACATCCGGATGTCAGAAAAGCACAACGGGCATGACCTGGCCCGGATGCTCGTCCGTGATAACATCCGGAATGCCGTGCACTTCTGTTCGGTCAACCGCCGCCATGAGTTGCGCGATGTCTGCCATGAAAACGGCATCATCCTGACGGAACTGGAGGTCTATCAGGGATATCCCGTTACTGATCCCGAACCTGTCCGCGAGTCAGCCGACGCCATCCTGTTTTTCAGTCCCAACGGGGTATCGGGGTTCCGCAGGCTTTACGGGCTGCCCGATGGTGACTGGAAGCCCGTTGCTGTCGGCGAAACAACGGCCAGAGCTGTGCGGGAGGAAACCGGAAGAGAGCCGCTCGTTGCCCCGGAAGCAGCTTTTAGCGAGATGATAAAACTCGTATTATAAAGATTATGATTGAAAACACTTTGTATCTTAAAGCACTTGCAGGGCAGTCTGTGCCCCGCCCGCCTGTCTGGATGATGCGCCAGGCCGGCCGCTACCTCCCTTCCTATCTGGAGCTTCAGAAGAAATACGACTTTTTCACGCGCTGCGAAACACCGGAACTTGTAGCCGAAATCACCTGCCTGCCCATCGATGAAATCGGTCCCGATGCGGCAATTTTATTCTCGGATATTCTTGTAATCCCGCGTGCCCTCGGATGGCATATCGAAATGAAGCCGGGGGTCGGGCCTGTTCTGGACAACCCCATCACATCAAAAGAACAGGCGCTGGCAGTCACAAAAGCCGATGCGCTGGAAAAGCTGCAGTATGTCATGCAGGGCATACGGGCAACCAATGAACGCCTGAACGGACGTGTTCCGCTGATCGGGTTTTCCGGCGCTCCCTGGACGCTTCTCTGTTATATGATCGAAGGTCGCGGTTCCAAAGACTTTGCTGCTGCCAAAGCGTTCTGCTATGAGCACCCCGAAGCTGCCGATCATTTACTCTCTGTCCTGGCTGATGTGATCATCGATTACCTGAACGCCCAGATTGAGGCCGGCGTGCATGCCGTTCAGGTTTTTGACAGCTGGGCCGGATTGCTCGGACCCGATGATTTCAACCTGTTTTGCATGCCGCACCTCAAGCGCATTACCGAAGAGGTGAAAGGCGCCCCGGTAGTCCTTTTTGCCAAAGGAGCGTGGTACGCCCTTGAACGGCTGGCCTGGCGCACCAGTGCCGCAGCCATTTCCATAGACTGGACTGTGAGTCCGGAATATGCGCGGAAAGCCACCCGGCGCGAGGCGACCCTCCAGGGGAATTATGACCCGAGCCGGCTGCTCTCACCCGTTCCTGTGATCCGGAACCAGGTGAAGCGGATGATCGACCGTTTCGGCAAAGACCGCTATATCGTCAATCTTGGTCACGGCATACTGCCGAACATACCGGTTGACCATGCCCGCGCTTTTGTGGATGCCGTGAAATCCTACGAAACCTCCTGACCTCCATGAACATCAAAGAATCCTTCACCAGCTGGATCCATTCAGCACAGGACCGGATTTGCACCTCCCTCGAATCTGCTGACGGCAAAGCCCGTTTTCGTGAGGATCTCTGGACACGGGAGGGCGGTGGCGGCGGAAGGTCACGCGTGATTGAAAAGGGCGGATTGTTTGAAAAAGGAGGTGTCAACATTTCCACGGTTCACGGCGAACTTCCGGAACTGATCCGCAAACGATTTGATGTGGACCAGGGACAGTTTTATGCCTGCGGATTGTCACTTGTGCTGCATCCGGAAAGTCCGATGGTCCCGACCGTGCATGCCAATTTCCGTTTTTTCGAGCTGTATGAGAAGGAAGGCGGCGAAGCGGTGGATTCCTGGTTTGGCGGTGGTGCGGATCTGACCCCCTACTATATCTTCGAAGAAGATGCACGCCACTTTCATCAGTCCTATAAAACTACTTGTGACCGGTTTCATCCTGATCTCTATCCGCGGTTCAAAAAGGCCTGCGACCGGTATTTCTACAATGAACACCGCGGAGAAGTGCGGGGCATCGGCGGAATTTTTTTTGATTATCTCAGATCAGAAAAATCGCAGAATCTTGCGTTCTGGCATGAAATGACCAGGGCATGCGGCGATGCCTTCCTGTCATCCTACCTTCCCATCATTGAACGGCGAAGGGAAACCCCCTGGGGAGAGCCCGAGCGCTATTTCCAGGAGCTCCGGCGCGGCCGGTATGTGGAATTCAACCTGATTCATGACCGCGGTACCCTTTTCGGGATTAAAACCGGCGGCCGGACCGAGTCCATTCTGATGAGCCTGCCGCCCAGGGTCCGGTGGGATTACAATGTCACCCCCGAACCGGGAAGCCGGGAAGCCGAAACGACAGAGGTACTCAGAAAGCCCCGCGACTGGGTCTGATACGGCGTTGCGGCGCAGTATGACCGGACGACCCGCATCCACCGGTCCGTCCCGCAGTACATCCGCAAAGCTTCCATAAATCATAAATCCATAAAGCGTATATCCGTCAGGCGTTCCTACGAATCAACCGTCTAACCAATAAGCTTTCAAAACCGACCAGGCAACCAGATATGACACCGACAGAGAATCATTTTCCGTCCGGATTTCCCCTTTCCAGAGGCCGGAGAAACCGTTATCAGCAAAGCCGGCGCACCATGCTTGCCGAGCACCGGTTGTCCGCATCCGACTTCATCGCACCCATGTTCATAACCGAAGGTGCCGAAGTGAAAGAGCCGATAAGCTCCATGCCCGATTATCACCGGCTGTCACTGGATCTTGCGGTTCATCAGGCGGCATCCTGGCATGAGCTTGGAATCACCGCCATTTTGTTGTTCGTCATGGTACCGGATGCCAAAAAGGACAATGAGGGTACGGAGGCGCTGAATGAAAACGGGCTGATGCAGATGGCGGTAAAACGCATCAAAGAGGCCGTACCCGGACTTACTGTTATGACGGATGTGGCTCTGGACCCCTATTCCAGCTACGGGCATGACGGTGTTGTACGTGACGGCCGGATAGTGAATGACGAAACGGTTGATGTGCTCGCGCGGATGTCGGTCAGCCACGCCCGGGCCGGTGCCGATTACGTGGCACCATCGGACATGATGGACGGACGGATCGGTGAGATTCGCCTGGCCCTGGAAGCCAACGGGTTTCCGGATACCGGCATTCTGGCCTACAGTGCCAAGTATGCCTCCGGCTTTTATGGTCCGTTCCGTGATGCGCTTGAATCTGCCCCGGGATTCGGTGACAAAAAAACATACCAGATGGATCCGGCCAATGTCCGGGAGGCGGTCCGGGAAGCCCGTATGGATGAAGGCGAAGGGGCCGATATGGTTATGGTAAAGCCGGGTCTGCCGTATCTTGATGTGGTCAGAGCAGTGCGGGAGTCGGTTCGCGTGCCGGTAGCGGTTTACAATGTGAGCGGCGAGTATGCCATGATTAAAGCAGCTGCCGAAAAGGGATGGCTCGATGAGGAGGCCGCCATGCTGGAAAGCCTGCTGGCCTGCAAGCGTGCGGGCGCCGATGTGATTGCAACGTACTGGGCAGAAAAGGCGGTCAGGCTGCTTCGTGAAAGCCAGAAATAATATTTTTAGTTACTGGTTTATAATTTTCGTAATTTAAGCGGATTGGCCGTTCAGAGTAGAATAGATAATGTTGATTATTTTCCGTAGTTCTTCAGATTTGTTCCGTTGAAATTGCCAAGTTACATAACCCTTAAATAAAATTAATTGATTACTATGACGACGATTTATGTTGGCAATCTCAGCTTTAAAACAGATGAAGATCAACTCCTGGACCTTTTTGCCGAGTACGGCGATGTGAGTTCCGCAAAGATTATCACTGACCGTGAGACCGGACGCTCACGCGGTTTCGGTTTTGTGGATATGGACAGCAATGATGAGGCAGAAAGTGCCATCGACGATTTGCACGAGGCCGAATTCATGAGCCGTGCCCTTGTTGTCAACAAGGCGCGCCCCCGAAAAGAAAACAACGGGTTCCGCGGCAACAACCGCTATTAGAATTCAAAACCCGGCTGAGCAATCAGCCGGGTTTTTTTACCCTTCAGGCAGGGCTTTATCCTTCAGGCAGGGCTTTATTCATCAGAGCAAGCTTTACTTATCAGATCAGGTTTTAACTGCCATCAGGCAAGGATTTATCAAGGATCAGGCCGTTATTTTTTGCCAGCCATCAGGCCATCAGAACAATCATCATCCGGGAGTCCATTGCAGTTATTCCACCCCGACTCCATGCAGGTCATCAGGAAGATCCAGTTCGGTGTCAGGCGGAAGCACCTCAATCTCCCGCGCAAACCAGCCCGACTCTGTACGGACCATCTCAAACCGGATGACATCGCCGGTTTCTAGCTCTTCGGCATCAGACGGATCAGAAATCCGCAAGCTCATCCGCATCGCATTCATCACATCCGGGATTTCTTCATGTACCACCGAAATGGATTCCCCGCGCATATCGGTACTCAGATACCGCCCTTTTACTTCATAGATGTCATCCTGATGAATCTCGTCATCCGGCAGAGCCGCATCATTGTCGTTGCATGAAAGCAGAAGCAGCATCAGTATCAGTATGCTGCCGGTTACCGTTGTCAGTCGTTGCATATTTCCGGCTGTTGTTTGATTAATAATCCTGTTATCAATTGAAAATACATTTCGGGAAATGAAATGTGTGACATTGCATTCTGAACAACGAAACCTGACCTGCCATTCATCTAAAAATCCTATTCCCCCACAGAATGGCAACAGTCAGCGCAGACTCCGCAAACGGAAAAAGTCATATTCGTGTTGTCTCCTGTCCGGGCTGTAAGTGCTCCATTTTATTCAATATTTTTCGTATCCTTGGGCTTCATTAAACGGACATACTTTTTAAATAAATCCATCCAATTATTATGCCATATCCCAACAGTCAGAAATATTTTGAAGAGGCCGGAAAATTTATCCCGGGCGGCGTGAATTCACCTGCAAGAGCATTCAAGGGAGTGGGCGGAACACCCCTTTTCATGAAAAAAGCCGAAGGTGCTTTCATGTATGATGAGGATGGCAATGAACTCATCGACTACATTGGTTCATGGGGACCGATGATCCTCGGGCACGCCTTCCCGGCGGTGGTTGAGGCGGTCCGGAATGCCGCACTGGGTTCCACTTCATTCGGAACACCCACCGTTATTGAAAACCGGATGGCCGAACTTGTGTGCAGCCTGGTGCCGGGACTGGATAAAATCCGCATGACCAATTCCGGAACCGAAGCCACCATGAGCACCATCCGCGTGGCTCGCGGATATACCGGCCGTGACAAGGTGATCAAGTTTGAAGGATGCTACCATGGACACGGTGATGCATTTCTCATCAAGGCCGGCAGCGGTGCGCTGACTCTTGGACAGCCCAGCAGTCCCGGTGTAACCGCCGGTACCGCAAAGGATACGCTGACAGCTGATTACAACAGCATCGACAGTGTCAGAAAGCTTCTGGAAGAGAACCGGGATGAGGTGGCAGCTATTATTCTGGAACCCGTTGCCGGCAATATGGGCTGTGTGCCTCCCAAAAAAGGTTTTCTGGAAGGACTGCGCAAGTTGTGCGATGAACACGGGGTACTGCTCATTTTCGACGAAGTGATGTGCGGTTTCCGCGTGGCACCGGGCGGTGCGACGGAGCGTTACGGCGTGCAGCCCGACCTGATGGCTTTCGGCAAGGTGATTGGAGCCGGAATGCCGGTGGGGGCTTTTGGCGGAAGCGACGAGGTGATGAGCGTGGTTTCGCCCAATGGCCCGGTCTATCAGGCCGGGACGCTTTCGGGCAATCCCGTGGCCATGAGCGCCGGACTTGCCCTCCTTGGTGAGCTCAAAAAGAATCCGCATATCTACGACGACCTCGAAGCGCAATCGGCAAAGCTGGAAAACGGAATGCTTGAGGTCTTTGAAAAACACGGCATCACCGTGGCAAACAACCGCGTGGGATCCATGCTCGGCTTCTTTTTCTGCGAAGGTCCGGTAGAAAGCTTTGCCGATGTCAGCCGAACCGACACGAAATTTTTCTCCCGGTTCTTCCACAGCATGCTTGCAGAAGGCGTTTACCTTCCGCCGTCGGCTTTTGAGGCCTGGTTTGTCTCCCACAAGCACGACGATGCGGTGATTCAGCGAACCATCGATGCTGCTGACAAGGCGCTGGCATCCATGAACAAAACCGGTGAGACCCGTTGAAAAAAGGCTCACTCGCCACGGTATTTCTGGTCGTACTGATTGACCTGATCGGTTTTGGCCTGGTATTGCCGTTGCTTCCGTTTTATGCACGGGAGTTTGCGGCAACACCGGTTGTCATCGGCCTGCTTTACAGTATTTACTCCGTGGCGCAGCTGGTGTTTTCACCCATCTGGGGCAGCTTGTCCGACCGGATCGGCCGGCGTCCCATCATGCTGCTGAGCACTGCCGGGGCGGTGGCGGCTTACATCATGTTCGGTTTTGCCGAATCGCTTTTTGTGCTGTTTTTGTCCCGGCTTGTCGCCGGTGTCATGGGCGGAAACATCGCAACCGCCCAGGCTTACATTGCCGATGTCACCACAGATAAAGACCGCGCCAAAGGAATGGGACTCATCGGAGCCGCCTTCGGCATCGGCTTTGTTCTGGGGCCCGCTCTGGCATCCGGACTCATCCACCCGTCACTGCAGGAGTGGGTTGCGGCAACCGGCATGACAGGATTTGCGGAATGGATGGAAGTCCGGCGTTTCGGCCTGCCCGGATTTTTTGCGGCATTTCTTTCATTCTGCAGTTTTCTGCTCGTAATGTTTTTTCTGCCGGAAACCGTCGAGCGCTCTGCACCCGGTGAAAAACCCGCCTCTGAAACAGCATCACGCCCGAGCGTCTTCATGCCTGAATTCTGGCGAAAGCTCTCGGCGCAGCAAAAAGCCACCGGCGGACCCATTCTGTTTTTACTCGGAGCCGCATTTCTTCTTTCATTCGGCCAGGCCAGTCTCTACAGCGCATTTCCTCTGTTTGCCGAAGAAATCCTCGATATGCGGCCCGAAGAGGTCGGCATGCAGTTCTTTTACATCGGTGTCATTGCTGTTGTTGTCCAGGGCGGGCTGATCCGGCCGCTGAGCCGCTGGTTCTCAGAAACCGGCCTGTTTTTTACCGGAAATATTCTGATGACACTGGGCTTTGCTGCCATCGCTCTGTCGCAATCCGTCTCCATGCTGACGGTTTTTCTTGGAGTTATGGCGCTGGGACACAGCCTCAACCTACCGACAATAAACAGTCTGATCTCAAAGGAGGCCGGAACAGAAAGTTACGGGGCCATGATGGGCCTGGCCCAGGGACTTTCAGGGCTGGGACGGGCTATCGGTCCGACATGGGGCGGTTTTCTCTTCGGAGTGCTTGTGTTTCTCCCGTTTTTTGCCACAGCGCTGGCTTTGTGCATCACAATCTGGATTGGCTGGAAACTGTACCGGAGAAAACCTGCTACCTGAATAAATCCGGAGATGCCGGATCGTCATATGCAAAGCTGTAGCCGGTTGTTTCGCGGATTTTTTTGCTGATGATCCGTTTCCACGGTCGGGGTGACGAATCGCGAAATACCGGCGGCTCATAACCCAGGCTTTCAGCCGCGTTTACATAAACTTCCCGTCGGGTGGGATGCTCCCGGGCGCAGGCATTGAATACGCCGGAAATTTCCGGTTGCCGGATCAGGGCGCCGACGACACCGATGGCATCATCCTGATGAATCAGGTTTACAGGCTCTTCGCCATTGCCCTCTACTTCCTTGCCTGCCATGAAGCGGCCGGGATGGCGGTCCGGCCCGATCAGCCCCGCCATGCGTACTATGGCAACTATCGCGTTCAGGCCCTGCATCAGCATCCGCTCCATTGCAACCAGTCCCTTGCCGTTTTCCGTTTCAGCCGGATGCGCGTCATTTTCATCGGCATCCTGGTTTTTGAATCCATAGACGCCGGTAGAGCTGACCATGATCACGCGTTTTACAGGTGAGGCATTCAGATAGGAGATCAGCTCATTGGCCTGCTGCTGCAAGACAGCGACGCGGTTGTCAACCCGTGGCGGCGGAATGTTCAGCACAACCGTGTCCACATCGAAAAAAGAGGTGATATCGTCACCGCTCAGGCGCGGATCAAGCGTCAGGAAATAGGGTTCGATACCCGACTCCTCAAGCAGCGGGATTTTTTCCTTTGTGGTAGTGCTGCCCCGCACAAAATGGTTATTTGCAACAAGCTGTTGCGCCAGCGGAAAGCCCAGCCAGCCGCATCCTAATATACTTATTCTGTGATGAGTCATGGATTAATCCTGGTGTTTATGATGGATTCGGTCTGCAAGATCAAAAGCGGCGTTGATGGTATCGCCGACGGAAATGCCGGTGCGATAATTGCCCGACATGTAAAATCCGGGATGCTCACTCTCCGCGCGGTTTATGCGGTCGAGAAACTGCTGGTGTCCGGTCTGAAATTGCGGGATGGCTTTGGGCCAGTGCACCCTGTGACGAAAACGCGGTTTTCCCCGAAGTCCAAGCAAGCGGTCAAGTGCACCGGTAACCAGCTGCTCCTGTTCATCTTCATCCTTTCCGGCAATTTCGGGCTGACGTGTGCCGCCCAGATATGTCGTCAGGGTGACATGTCCGGAGTCGGGAGCACGGTCGGGAAACAGGGATGAGGTGAACAGTGTGCCGAGGACGGAAAATCCCTCCACGCCGGGTACTAGCACTCCGAAACCATCCAGCGGATGTGCAACATCATCACGCCGGAAGCCAAGTGTGAGCGAGGTTACAGGCGGATGCGGAATTTCTGTCACCGCCCGGATTTCTTTTGAAAGGGAGTCCGGAAGTTTGATATCGTTGAGACCATATGCCGTTCCGGAGTAGATCAGGACATCAAACGACCGGGTTGTGAGATCCGCCCCCTTTTTGTGATTTTCCCGGAAGGATAATTGCCATCGGGCCGACCGCCCGTCGGATGTGTTCGCCGGGTTTCTGATATCCGTGGTACTGATTTCCGGGGTGCTGATCTCCGTAGGCCATACATTCGTAACAACAGCATCGCCAAGCTTACGGGTTATAGCTTCCGGAAGAACCTGCAGGCCATCATCGAAAGAAAAAATGGCTGCTTTGTTGCGTGGTATCTCATCCGATCCGGCCGGTTGCCTGATGCCGCCCCTCAGCTGGCCCCATATCAGCGAGCCGTGCTGTTCTTCGAGCAGTGCAAGCCGCGGAAAAGCGTGCCGAAGCGAGAGCAGCTCCGGATTTCCGGCATAAATACCCCCGACAAGCGCGTCAATGGGCCATTTCAAAAACTCTTCACCCAGACGTCGCCGGACAAAATCCGCCAGTGTTTCATCCGTGCTGTTGCCGCGGCCGCGGAACGGTTCGCGAAGAATGCGCATCTTGGCGGACCGGCTCAGCAATGGCGTGCGGATGAGCTCCGCCAGTGAGCCCGGAACGGCAATCATTCTGCCGTTTCTGACGATATACCTTTTTTTCGCAAGATCATCCGGATAGACGCGGCGGTCTTCAAGGTCCAGCATGGAAATCAGCGATTTGATCCTGCCGGATGATTCAATAATGGTGTTCGGCCCCCATTCGGCGCTCCATCCGTCAGCAGTCCGGGTAGTTCTCAGAGCGCCGCCGGGCTGCACGGACCGTTCAAAAACCGTGACGGAATGTCCTTTATTCTGCAGTAAAAAAGCGAGGGTCAGTCCGCTGATCCCTGCGCCGATGATTCCAATTCGGGCCATAGGTTAAAAAAAGTTGTTATGCGTCGAAGGTAAGCCATTTTTCAAAACTTGACAGGTTTTTTTCGGGGATGCCGGATATTTGGTTATTTTTGCTCGAAACAACCGGACTTGCAAACACCTGTATTATTACTGAACATAGTTGACTTTGTTGACTTTTTGAAAACACATATTCGTATGAAACTCAAACCGCTTCAAGAAAAAACATTGCCGTCACTACTGAAACGGACGATTACAAATTTTCCGGACCGGCCGGCCCTGGGCTATGCAGGTGAAAAACCGACAACATACAAGGAGATGGGAGAAAAAGTATCCAGAGTTGCCTCCTATCTTCGTGAAAGCGGAGTTGAAGCGGGTGACCGCGTGGCTATTCTGAGCGAAAACAGTCCGAACTGGCCTGTCGCCTACTTCGGAATTACATCGCTCAAGGCTGTCGCCGTACCCATTCTCAACGATTTTCATCCCTCGGAAATTCATCACATCATACGCCATTCCGGTGCCTGTGCCTTGTTTGTATCCGAAAAACTGTACCACAAGGTTGAGGAGTTTGATCTGCGAAGCCTGAATGCAGTTATTCTGACGGACAACCTGTCTGTTGTGTCGCCGGACTGGAGCAAGGACCGTGTTCGCAAGCTCTATGCTGAAGGAAGCCGGGAACTGCGTCGCATAAAGCACATGGCATTGCAGAAATTCGGCATTTCGTCGGTCAACGTGGCAGAAGATGAACCCGCATCCATAATCTACACCTCGGGGACCACCGGCCATTCCAAAGGTGTGGTGCTCACCCACAGAAACATCGTATCCAATGCGATGTCGCTTGAGAATGTAGTTCAGGTCGATGAAACCGAGCGGCTGCTGTCGATTCTGCCGCTGCCGCATGTGTATGAATGTACGGTGGGACTGGTAATGCCGATGATGATCGGAGCTGCGGTATATTACGTGAGCAAGCCCCCGACAGCTCCGGTGCTCCTGCCTGCGCTCAAACAGGTCCGGCCCACGGTCATGCTGTCGGTTCCCCTGATCATTGAAAAAATGCACAAGGGGCGGATCATGCCGGAAATTCAGAAGAACCGGGCCATCCGCACCGCATACAAAATTCCTGCAATCCGAAAGATGATCCACCGCAAGGCCGGACGGAAAATGATGAAGACCTTTGGCGGTGCACTCAGGATTTTTGCCATTGGCGGGGCATCCATCGCTCCCGAAGTGGAAGAGTTTATGGAAGAAGCCGGCTTCCCTTACGCTGTGGGATACGGTCTTACGGAAACCGCGCCCATGGCTGCCGCTGCCAATGTGGGAGAAACCCGGCTTTACTCAGTCGGAAAACCGATGCCAGGAGTTGAGGTCCGCATTGATTATGACCGTAATAACCATGACGGCAGTGCCGAAAATGGCGAGAATTCAGCGGCCAGCATTACCCGAAAGAAGATGGATGATGGTGAGATCCTGGTGCGCGGACCCAATGTCATGAAAGGCTATTTCAACGATCCCGAACTTACCGCAGAAACGATAACTGAAGACGGATGGCTGCGAACAGGAGATCTCGGAGCATTCGATAAGGACGGCTATCTCTACATCCGGGGACGCCTCAAAAACATGATTCTGGGTCCCAGCGGCGAGAATATCTATCCCGAAGGCATCGAATCCGTTCTGCACCGGTCCGATTATGTGCTGGAGTCGATAGTCTACAAGCAGAACAACCGTCTCGTCGCCAGGGTCCACCTGAATTACGAGAAACTCGATGAAGAGTTTGAGGAAAAAGGACTGTCACAGGCCGAAATCAGGAGTTTCATCAAGAAACTCCTGGTTGACATCCGTAATGAAACCAATGCCAGCGTAGCATCTTTCGCAAAACTTGCAGAGGTCTACGAACAGGCCGAACCTTTTGAGAAAACACCCACGCAAAAGATAAAACGCTACCTCTATGTCAGTGATGACTGAGTAAGTGTTGTATTGCGCAGTAAGCCCGTGACGGATCAGTTATCCCTTGCGGGGTTTACATACGATGTAATCTTTAGCTGAAGTCAGGTGCAGGGGCTCATGGTCGCAGTTCCGGCTCCTGACTGCTTGTTCGTGGCTCCGCATGCTGTCATCAGTGCTCTTCGGTGCTGACCGGACTCGGATCTTTGCCCACCATGTACCTTTTGATTTTCTGAGTGGTGGTTTTGGCAAATTCATCCTCGCGGACGATCACGTTCTGGATCCGCTTGTAGGCAGATACCTGCTTGTTCACTTTGTCGATTTCCTTCTGGATGACTTTCTGTATCCAGTCCCTGGTTATTTCCTTTTTCTTTGATTCGGCACGTGCGATCAGCGCCTCACCATCCACGACGACCTGAGCTGCAATGCGCTCATTGTATCCGCTGTGCGGCTCGCCGTATACCATGGATTCCTGAATGAGCGGACTGCGGTTAAGGTAGTCTTCCAGCTCTTCGGGGAAGACATTTTTTCCATTGGCGGCAATGATCACATTCTTTTTGCGGCCGCTGATGTGGAGAAATCCGTCATCATCAACAAATCCGAGATCGCCGGTGCGGTACCAGCCGTCGCTGGTGAAGCTTTCACGGGTGGCCTGGTCATTCTTGTAGTACCCGATCATGACATTATCGCCTTTGGCAATCACCTCACCGACCCCCTCTTCATCCGGCTCATGAATCCGGATGTTGACTCCCGGCAGAGGCAGTCCCGCTGCTTCATCCTTGAAGGCTTCGATGCGGTTAAGAGCCAGAATGGGAGCCGTTTCGGTGAGGCCGTATCCCTGCAGAAATGTAAAGCCCAGATGCCGGAGTCCGGCCGCAATCTGCGGATCAGGAGCGGCCCCGCCTGCAATAAAAAGCCGGATATGTCCGCCGAATTTCTGATGCAGCGACCCGAACAGTTTTTTGGGCGCATCCTTCCAGCCCAGTTTTTTCAGCGTTTTTCCGATGCCTACCATCGGGGGCACCATCATTCGCGTTGCCGCTTTTTCCTGAATTCCCTTGCGGATGTTCTTGTACATTTTTTCAAAGAGAAGCGGAACGCCAAGCAGGATGGTGGCTTTGCTCTTCTGGAGATCCTCGACCACTGTTTTGAGTGAGCGCGCATAATAAACCGCAGAACCCTTGTACAGCGGACACAGAAAACCGCAGGTGCACTCATAGGTGTGGTGAATGGGCAGCACAGACAGGAACCGGTCTTCCGGATAGAGCCGGACCATTTTCACCATGCCCATCAGATTGGCCGCGATATTTTTCTGGGACAGCATCACGCCTTTGGCCCTGCCCAGGGATCCGGAAGTAAATACGATGATGCTCATCGCCTCAGGGTCGATTCCCGGCATATCCTGAACTTTATCCCGTGGAACCGCATTCATCATGGCCGTCATGGAGAGGAAATCACCCTGCTGCTGTTCCAGATCCATGTGGATGTAGTGCTTTACTTTTTTCAGCGCACTGTGGGCGGTTTCGAAGTGGGAGCTCATCCCGCCGGAAAAGACGATGGCGCCGGCGTCAGATTCGTGTACAATGTTGAGCACCTCGGTCTTGCTGAGGTTTTTGTCTATGGGCACCACCACATAGTTGTAACACACCGCCGCAAGATAGGCGATGCACCACTGTACGCGGTTTTCGCCAATAACGGCAATATGCGAACGCTCTTTGAGTCCGAGCTTTTTCATGGCGGTACCGAACACCTGAACATTGCGAAGCAGCTCTTCATAGCTGACTTCAGAAATCGGCGTCGGATTAAAATCCGTCAGGGCACGGCGTTTGGAATAGTGCTGCGCCGACTGAAGCAGCATGTCCTGTATCGAAGTGATGTTCCTGGTTTCAAAATAGGATATCGATGAATTCATAATAGTAGCAGTTGAAATGACGGTAAATATAATGGCTGCCGAGGGCTTCCCCACAACTCAAAAGTATCATTTCAACCGAATATTTGAAAGCAGAATCCTGACCGGCTGATGCGAATGTTCTTTGAATGCCGGTCTTTGCCAGCAAGGATTGCCAGGAGATTAGCCCTGAATGGATTTGCACCTTCCAGTCAGGGCCTGCATCACTGAACCGGAATTGCATTTCTGAATCAGCGATGAATTTTCAAATCAGACTTAAATCTCTGAAGCATATCTGAATCTGCAATCAAGTTCTATATCTTCAAGTCGATTCCGAAAGTGATCATCCTCGGCAATCCCATGCGGATACCCTGCGGCCTGCGGGATGATATGTAGCGCTCATCGGTAAGATTGCGTATGGTTACCGAAACGGATGAGTCGTAATCAAAGGGAAGCTGGTAGCGCAGGCCGGCATCAAGTACCGTATAGCTGTCCAGCATTCCTTCGCGCCCGTTACCGGTCGGCCCGGTGCGATTCAGAACGTCACCGAACTGCTCCCCTGTATATGTTGCTTTAATGTAGCCGGAAACACCGGTTTCGTGACGCATGGACAGCTGTGAAAAGCCGGACCATTCCGGTGCATAGGGCAGTTCGTTTCCTTTGACATTAACGATTTCACCATCAGATGAAACAAACCGGTCTTCACTGAAGGATGCCCTGCTCCAGGTGCCGCCGATTTCAAACTCAGGTGTAATTCCTGTTTCTTCGGTTATAAATGGAGTCAACCTCACCAAAAATTCCAGACCATAATGCTCAGTGGCACCACCGTTTGTCAGCCCGGTTGCATTGGGCAGTCCCTGTCCGCCGGCAGACTCGGAAACCGGTATGATCTGATTTTCAAATGTCATGTAATACGTGGTGACTTCGGATGAAAGGTAGCGGGCAGGCGAAAGCCGGAATCCGGCTTCATAGCTCCAGCTCCATTCAGCCTCAAGCTCTTCACTGTCACCGGCGGGGGTGATGGCATCTTTGACTCTTGGCGGACTAAACCCGCGGTGCACGCCTGCAAACAAGGAGGAAAGATGACCCAGCTGATAATTGACCCCGAACCCCGGAATAAAGGCCAGCGTCTCATCTGATGACGTGCGGGATACATCCTCAAAATTGTTGCGCATGATATCCCTTTCGTACTGAAAATACTCTACTCTGATCCCGGGTGTAAAAGTAAGCCTGTCTGTGGCATAGAAACGGTTTTGGACAAATCCGCTGGCTGCATAGCCGGTACGTATTTCATCATCGCGGATATCACCTGTTTTGGGACTGTCGATGGAGCCGTTTACCCGCTGTTCAAATGCCCGCTCATACAGATACCGGAAGCCTGCATCCAGTTCATTCCGGAACTCCCCGGTGTAGTAACGCGCACTGAATCTCGGTTCTATTCCAATGACCTCGAATTCTCTGTTGCGATTGCCGGTTGTTTCTCTGAACCAAAGGGCGCCAAAAGGTTCATCCTCATTGCCGACAACCCTGCTGTACTGCCTGCCGTCAACAGGCTGATTGTCGAAGTCCTGCCGTGACCAGTTTCGCCTGGTGGTGTAGGCATAGGCGGAGGTTCTGAGGCGGACATTGTCGCTGAAAAAGTAATCATGTGTCAGGTTGGCGGAATACCGGCGGATATCCAGTTCGTCATCAGGAGCCAGGTCGGTGAAGTGATACCGGCCGCTTTCGTACATGGGCTGACTCATACCGACGTATGTTGAATTTGATTGCTCATCGTAAATACTCAGATTTGCACCAAGTACGGATTTGTCACCGAGTACCAGTTTCCATTTTGCACTCAGGTCATTGAGATGGAAATTCAGCGGACCGATGTTGTCTCCCTGGCGGCGCAGCCAGGTGATTTGAAAACCGGAATTGCCGTAGGTGTTGCCATAGCCCAGCCTCGAGGTAAAATAACCTCTCTCGCCGCCGGTAATGTAAGCGGTCAGTTCCGGTTCCGGCGGCGGGTCCGGCGTGATGTAATTTATAACTCCTCCAACAGTTTGCGGGCCAAACTTAATTGCGCCGCTACCCTTGATAACCTCAACGGATTCCATCCGGGTTATGGCAGGTGTGTAATACATCTCGGGCTCCCCATAAGGTGCCAAAGCAACGGGAATGCCGTCCTCGAGCATCAGGACGTTGCGGCTGCGGTCCGGATCCAGTCCCCGGATCCCGATATTCGCCCGGAGCCCCATCCCCTCGTGATCAACAGAGTGAATGCCGGGCACCTGGCGCAGTACCTCCGTTCCGCTCAAGGGCTCAATTTGTTCCAGCCTCTCCGCAGTAACAAGGGAAGCCGAACCGGGTATGCGGACCATCCGCTCCGGGCTTCGTCCCACAATTTCTACCTGTGGCATTTCATAGCTGGCCTTAAGCCGGACCTCAATGCGGGTTCGTTCATTTTCGCTGATGGCAACCTTTTTTTCAAACGCATCATATCCGACGTGGCTGATGACTGCCCGGTACTCCCCGGCCGGAACATCTGATATGGAGAAACTTCCGTCACGGCGTGTTATCGTGCCTTTGTTTATATCGGGAAGTGCCACATGAGCATGAGGCAAGGTATTGTTGTTGTTATTCGTTACGGTACCCTCAAGTGTTCCGGTCGGCCCGGCCTGCGGGGTTGCCGAAAATGCAAACAGAAAAGTCAGTAGAGTAATAAACATGGAGATTCCGGTTCGGATATGTATCTGATGGATGCGGACAGAAATAATGTATTCGGAAGGCGGCAGGGATTATTGCGTCTGTAACTTTAGCCCGGCCATAAGCATTTGATAATGCTGATTGTTGAAAATAGGAATCGATGGTGATATGTACAAGTTTTATTTGTACTAAATCTAAATAAGCATCACTGCGGGTTGGCTCCGCCAAAATTCATCGCAGTTGAAGCACTGCGGGACACGCGCAATGAAATGTGGATTTGCGCAAGCGGTAAAACGCGCAAAACGTTATATTTTACAGGCCTGAAATGTGACCTGTCTGCTCAGGAGGCAGTCTGTGAGGCATCGTGCAGAACGCCGTTGCTGCTTTATTCTTCCAAAACCCCCTTGCCGGTTTGCGATTTCCCTTTTCCAAATATTACTTTGCGCTGTTTGCAGTGATTATCAGTTGCTTCATGATGAACCGGCCGGCTGCTGCGCAAACAATGACACTTCCGGAAGAAATACCCGGAGATACGGTCGTTACCGCCATCCTGCCTGCGGCAGCTTATGCCTCCGATGTGGGATTCCTTGGTTCCGCCATATACACCAGATTCCGGTACCATCCGCTTGCCGTTCCTTATGAATCCATGACCGAGGTGAGGGTACAGGCTTCAACAAAAGGGCTGCTGGATTTTCGCATCAGGCATGATATGACGGAAACGTTCGGAAGCTCCATACGCTCGTTCTGGATGCTGCACGGCGAACGCTATCCCAACGAAAACTATTTCGGCATCGGCAACCGGACACCTTTTGATGATGACAAATGGGATGATCAGTACTACTTTTATGATGTCATCCGCCTGAAAGCGGAATGGTCGTCGCGCTACAATCTTTACCAGAGAGGCAGAAGGGGTGGACGACTGGACCTGAAAGGTACAATTTCCTTCAGCTATCAGGATCCGGATATTGCTGATGACAACCTTCTGGGCTCGGGGAATGAACGCCCCAGAGGCAGTGACGGCGGCTGGATGAACACGATCGGCACGGGACTTTTGTGGGAGAACCGCAACAGTGAAGCTGCCGCAACACGGGGTAACCGCGCAGAAATTTCGTTTGACTGGGCGTCGCCATGGCTTTTAAGCGACTACCCCATGGCCACTTTGTCCGGAGATGTGCGTCAGTATGTCACCCTTCCGGTACCCTATTTCTATCCGGTTCTGGCTCTGCGGATGGCCGGGTCCCGGGCTTTCGGATCCATTCCGTTCTGGGAATTCCCCCATCTCGGCGATGAATATACGCTGAGAGGCTATCCCCAGTTCCGGTTTCGCGGCGATGCAGCCCTGTTTTACAATGCCGAACTCCGCACCTGGGTATACCAGTACCATCCATGGGCTTTGCGGATCGGAGTTCATGGATTTCACGATGCCGGCCGGGTCTTTCATTTCGATGACGGGGATGCCCTTGATGATATATTCAATGATTATCACCGCACGTTCGGATTTGGTGTTGCCGGATCAGTACTCACACCTGATTTCATTCTGCGGCTTGATGTAGGATTCTCCGACGAAATGTACCGGATTTATGCAAATATCGGATACATGTTTTGATCCTGCCGGCGGATGCATCTGGACGCTTTCTCATCAGAATTGATTATGAACCGGGCGATGCAATTTATGAACCGGGTGATGCAGTTTTTAAACAGGGCGATAAAACTTTTTTAACCACGGGATACATGCTTACTGACCTGATTGTTTTGCTTCTGATTTTTCTGACGGCATCCGTCGGCTCCCGGTGGATGATGTACCGGCTGGGATACGGTATTCCGGCCACAATGAAAAGCAGGGAGGCGATTATCCTGATCACCATGAAGATTCTGCTGATGTCGATCTGGGCATTGGTGCTGCTCGTTATCTTGTGGCTGATCGGAATCAATCCGCTGCATCTGTAGATGCTTCACTTCAGGATAGTCACAAATAGACGTATGTGCACCCGTCACCGCCCTCTTCGATGGGAGCCGCCTCAAAATGCTTAACATCGCCGCGCGAACCCAGGTGTTCATGGACCAGTTTGCGAAGAATGCCGTCGCCCTTTCCGTGAATGATCATGAGCTGTTCCATTCCGCGGGAAAGCCCTTCGTCAACATAGCGGGTCACCTCTCTTACCGCTTCATCTCCGCGCTTGCCGCGGATGTCCAGGGAGTGTGAAAACGGCTGTGCATGCTCCGGGCCGGATCCCGGTGAGGTCAGTTTATAACCGGCGGATTTTTTCCGGGATTGCTGTTTTTCCGTTCGCTCGAGATTGTCGTAACGGGTTTTGAGGCGAAATCCGTTGGCATTGACAATGGCCTTGCTGCCGCTGACTTCGATCAGTTCGCCGGTTGTGTTGCTGTCAATCAGACGCACACTGTCACCGGGTTGCGGAGGTTTTTTCGGCTCATCCGGTTGACGCCGTTTCAGCTTTTTTCGCTTTCCGCGTTTTTGGACCTCCTTTTGCAAATCGCTCACAGCCTCTCTTTTTTCTTTAAGGAGCGCCTTGTCCTTTTCGGTAGCGGCACGTATGGCTTCTTCGATCTTGCGGTTGGCATCACTCAGCAGCATCCCGGCTTCCTCTACAGCCTTTGAGCGGATGGCATCCCGTTCCTGCTGAACTTTAGCCAGCCGTTTGTCCAGCTCTTCTTTGGCCGTTCTGCGGGACTGTTCCTGCTTCTCAAGTGACTTTTTCCGTTCTTCAAGTTCCTGACTCTCCTGCTCCAGGCTCAGAATCAGTGACTCCATTTTGTTCTTTCCGCTTCCAACCCATGCCCTCGCCCGGCGCGTCATCTCTTCGGGAAGTTCCAGCCGCTCGGCGATTTCAAAAGCGTAGCTGCTTCCCGGGATGCCTTTGCGGAACCGGTATGTCGGCGAAAGTGTCTTCTGGTCGAACTCCATCGAGGCATTGCTCCAGCCCAGTGTTTCATGCGCAAAGGTTTTAAGCGCTCCGTGGTGTGTGGTGGCAATACAGCGCACGCCCTTTGAGGCCAGCTGCTCAAGGAACGCCTGAGCCAGGGCCGTACCTTCATCCGGATCCGTGCCGCTTCCGGCCTCGTCGATCAGTACCCAGCTTCCGGGATCTGACTGCTGGAGCACCTGTTTCATCCAGTAGAGCCGGGATGAGAACGTGCTGAGGTCATTGTCAATCGACTGTTCATCACCCATATCCATGTAGAGTCCGCTTACACATGGCAGACGCGCTCCTTCAAGCGCAGGAACGGGAACTCCGAACTGGGCGAGGGCGAGCGTGAGTCCGAATGTTTTCAGGGTCACCGATTTCCCGCCGGCATTGGGACCCGTAATAATGATCCCTTTTTCATCAGGATCCATTTCCAGATGGAGCGGAACCACATTTTTCTTTCCCTCTTTCAGGTTGTTGAACTTCAGCAGGAGCAGCGGGTTGCGGCATTCCTTCAGCGAAAGGTAACCATCGCCGGTAATCTCGGGAATGGTGCCCTGCCATCGCTGCCCGAGCCGGGCCGTTGCATAGCAGGCATCGATATAGCCGATCAGGTCGGTGTTGCAGGAAAGGGGGTCAGAATGTGCTCCAACCTCCCCGGTCACTTCACGAAGCAGACGCTCAACTTCCCTCTTCCACGAAGATTCCAGCTCGCGGATTTCATTGTTTTTCTCAAAAACCTCTACCGGTTCGATGTAGACGGTCTGGCCGGTTGCCGACGTATCGTGAATGAATCCCTTGACTTTTCTTTTGTGCTCGGACTTAACGGGGATAACCAGCCGCCCTCCACGCAGGGTGATTTCGTCATCTCCGGCAATGCCCGACTCTTTGCCACGACGCATGATATTGTTGAGCGCATTCCTGGCCTGCTGTTTCAGATTGTTTATCTGCCTGCTGATTCTGGCCAGTTCCGGACTGGCATCGGGCCTGATTTCGCCCTTGTCATCCACCACATTTGTGATCCGCCGCTCAAGATCCTTCAGGGTAGTCAGCTGGCCGGCTGTTTCCCAGAGTGCAGGCGCTTCTTCCTGTTTCCCCGAAAAAAAAGATCGCAGCGTGCGTGCCGACACGGCCCATTTCCCAATGCGAGAAAGGGTGATGCCGTCAAGAAGAAATCGTTCAATACGGGATTTTGAAAGTGCATCCGAAATATCTTGCAAGGTCTGGATCGGCGGTGGTTCTGACGATTCCAGCAGCCGCAGCATTTCGCCGGACTCGCGCAATCGTTTGACAACCGCGCCGGTATCGGCAACAGGTGTCCGTCCGGCAACAATGTCACTGCCGGAGGGGGTGGAGAGATATTCAGCGAGGGTCGCCCTGATTTTGTGAAACTCCAGCTTGTCAAGAGCAAAAACCGGCAAGGACATAAAAAATCACTGTTTCTGGATAATCCGAAATTCTGTTTCCGTTGAGAGAAAACGCAAGATACGAAGCATTTCCGGCACCGGTCATATCAAATTTTCAAATCAGGCCATGCACCGTTATCTTTTGTGCTCTAAAAGTATTTATGGTTATCACAATTCTCCTATTACTATTGGCAGGCATACTTGCCGGACTGATTGCCGGATTACTCGGTCTTGGGGGAGGTATCCTCTTTGCCCCCGTGCTGTTGTTTCTGTTTCAGAAGTCCGGCATTCCGGATCCGGTGGTCTGGACCATCGCGACCAGCCTGTTTTGCAACTTCGTCACATCGCTGAGCAGCAGCGTGAAGCATATGCAGATGGGAAACGTGTATCCCAAAGAAGGGCTGATGGTGGGAGCATTCGGGGTTGCCGGCACCTATGCCGGCCGGATTATCGCCACCTCGACGTATTACAGCGAACGTGAGTTTATCATCTTTTTTTCCATCATCCTTTTTTATTCGGTTTATCATTTTCTGAAAAAAAAGAAAGATTCTCCATTGGATGCCGGACGCGAAGTGCTTCCCATGAGGTGGTATCACGGAGTATCCATCGGTTTTTCAGCCGGCATGCTTGCGGCACTGGCCGGAGTTGGCGGCGGACTCATACTGGTTCCCGCCATGTCCATTTTTCTGGCATTCGGATTCAAGAAGGTGGTGAGCATTTCTTCCATGGCCATAGTCATTATCACACTTGCCGGCTGGATTCAATTGGGGATGATTGCTCCGGGTTCTGCAGGTTTTTCAGGTCTGCACTGGGGGTATGTGGATTTCGGAGCCGCTTTGCCGCTTCTTGCCGGAGGAGTGGTGGGTGCCCGCTACGGTGTATGGCTGCTGGATGTGTTCCGGCTCAGAACGATCGAGATCTTTTTCGGGATACTGGTCCTGTTTGTTGCTTTGCGTCTGCTTTATGGATTGTTCTGAAGATGAAGTCTACGTCTGCTGTCCGTTCATGATTTTCAGAATTTTCTGGCGCAAAACTTTCATGTCGACAGGCTTGATCAGATATCCTTCCGGCCCGGTTTTTTCGGCCCGCGCGCGGGTATTGCTGTCAGCATTGCCGGTCAGATAGATCACAGGCACATCGGAAAATTGCCGGATCTGCTCCATTGCATCAATTCCGTCAATATCACCGACCAGCTTGATGTCCATAAGCACAAGCTCCGGATTCTCTTCTTTGACCCTGGTAACGGCTTCTTCCCCACTGTCCACTTTGGCAGCAACTTCAAACCCCATGCGCTGGATCTGTTTTTCCAGCAGCATGCCAATGATGAAGTCGTCTTCAACAAGAATAATTTTTTTACTGTCAGACATGAAACGCTACAGTTAATCGGAATGTGTAAATACTTTTGCAATGCAACGGCACGGAGATAAAAGATGTTGATCTTGAAGAAAAACTCATACAATCAAGTCCAACAAGACAGTCTGTTTATTGAGCTGCATCAATAAACCGGTTTTTTTGTTGCCTTGCCCTTTTAATCCTGATCAGGGTTCATTGCAGTCATATAGTGTGTTGATAATTGACTAATTTACGATTTTGAAAGCTCTTGAAAAATAGTGACGCCCCACTTTCTTACAGAAAATATCCAAATTTCTAATTTACTGGTATTTATATCATAACCGGTGGCCGGGAGTGTAACCATGTTACAAGCTGCAAAAGAAAAACCGGTATTACTTTTTGATGGTTTTTGCAACCTTTGCAACAAATGGGTGAATATCATTATAGACCGGGATCCTGATGCCGGAATCAGATTCGCACCGCTTCAGTCCGGCGCCGGCAGGTCACTGCTGGAGTCTGCCGGGTACCATCCTGACAAGATGGACACCGTTATCCTGATTGACAACGGCAAGGTTTATGAACGATCGGATGCCGTGCTGCAGCTTGTGCGATACCTGCGCGGAAGCATCAGGCTGCTTCGGGTAATGGTCGTTATACCACGTCCGGCAAGAGATTTCATTTACAATGTCATCGCCCGTCGCCGCTACGGTTGGTTCGGAAAGAGGACGGAATGCCGGGTTCCCGAACCGGGTATCAAAGAGCGATTCCTTGAGTTCAGTGATGATAACAGCAATGAGTGATACTGAGTGATGCCATAGGCAACTCATCTGCCGCTGAACCTGCGGATTTGAATCATCCGCTCCTGCCAGTAGGATTCCTGCAGACGGTCGATCGTGACTCCGCGTGTGGTGGAGGCATGCATGAAAAAATCACCGCGCATCATGATGCCGACATGATATGTGGTGCGGCCGGTCCGGAAAAAAACAAGATCGCCGAGCCGCGCGGCTCTTGGCTGGACTCTTCGTCCCGCCTGCAACTGTTCGCGGGTCGTCCGGGGAATGGAAATACCGAAAGCATCCCGCATCACAATGCGGACAAATGCCGAGCAGTCGACGCCGCTTCTGGAATCACCACCCAGCCGATACGGCGTACCTTCCCATTTCCTGAACTCTTCAATGAGCCGGGCTTCCGGATTGGCTGTGTGCCGGGGTGTGCTGCAGGATGCCATGATCCATGCACATCCCGTTACTAACAGCAAGCATGCAATTCTTGAAAACCGGGGCGTCACAAATAGTGGTAAATGTGTAAAAAATTCGTCGTCCGGAGTTTATTTTTTTGATGATACAGCGCTGACCGGCACAATATCAAGCTGATCGATAACTCTGGTTGCCGGCTTGGGGTTGCCCATCACGTAAAAATGCAGGCCGGGAACACCATAATCAAGCAATTCGCGACACTGCTTCACTGCCCATTCAACCCCGATGTCACGTGCCCTGTCAGGGTTTTCGCTTACTTCCCTGGTCAGGGGTGCGGGGATGGAAAGATGAAAAAACTGGGGCAGCGACTGCAGGTGCCTGGGCGTTGTAAGTACTTTGAGTCCGGGTACGATGGGAACGGTGATTCCGGCATCCCGGCACATTTCCACAAACCGGAAATAAGCCGTGTTGTCAAAAAACATCTGGGTGACAATGTAATCAGCACCGGCTTCCACCTTTTCCTTCAGGCGGGCAATATCATACTCCATGTTCGGAGCCTGGATGTGCTTCTCGGGGTATCCGCCCACTCCGATGCAAAAATCGGTTGACTCGGCATCCATAAGATCCTCAAGATAAACCCCGCTGTTCATGCGCTTGATCTGCTGAACCAGGTCAACGGCATATTCGTTGATGCCGCGCGACTTCTGGACCGGCTTCTGGTATCCCTGATCATCACCACGAATGGCAAGTACATTTTCAATGCCCAGGTAATTCAACTCGATCAGTGCATCCTCAGTCTCTTCTTTGGTGAACCCCTTGCAAATCAGATGAGGCACAGGGTCAACGTTGTACCGGTGCTTGATTGCCGCGCACAAGCCGATGGTTCCCGGACGTTTTCTGCGGATATGCCGCTTTACAGAACCGTCCTTCAACTCTTCGTAATAGGCCTCGGCGGCATGTGATGTTACATCTATAAAAGGAGGATGGTATTTCATCACCCCGTCCAGTGTCTCAAACACCTTTGTTACAGAGCCGCCACGTTTGGGAGGAATGATTTCAAAAGAGATTAACGGATCTTTTGCCTTTTCGTAATGTTCAATGACTTTCATAATCTATAGCTTCACTTGGATGCACAAGTTCGTAAATTACGACTATTATCTGAAATAAACATACCGTGCGTGTCAGCCCCGCTTGCCGCAACAAGGAAATCAAATTATATATTCGAATTATGAGAAAACTGCTGGTAAACATTGATCATGTAGCCACACTTCGCAACGCGAGAGGAGAAACGGTGCCCGACCCGGTGGAAGCTGCCGTTGTAGCCGAAAAGGCCGGCGCATCAGGGATTGTCTTTCATCTGAGGGAAGACCGCAGGCATATTCGTGACGATGATGTTATCCGGCTTCGGGATGTGGTGCAGGGGATTTTCGATTTTGAAATGGCGGCAACCGACGAAATGATCAGCTTCTGCTCGCGTATGAAAGCAGACTATGCAACGCTTGTTCCTGAAAGCCGGGAGGAGCTGACCACCGAAGGCGGACTGAACATGCGGAAGGTAAAAGAGGATTTTGAACAAAGAGTTTTTCCGCCGCTGAAAGAAAACGGTATTCAGATCAGCCTTTTTGTCGATCCGGCCGAGGCTGATATCCGGATATCAGCGGAGCTTGGCGCCGAGGCCGTTGAGCTGCATACCGGCACCTATGCCAATGCTCCGTCCGGTTTCGCCCGGGAGAAAGAGCTGGACCGCCTGCGGAATGCTGCCGAAATGGCTCATGAACTGGGTTTGAAAGTGAACGCCGGTCATGGGCTGAATTTCAGCAACATTCAGCCGCTTCTTGACAACGTCCCCCATTTGAATGATATCAGTATCGGACACGCATTGATTGCCGATGCCCTGTTCAACGGGCTGGAAAATACCGTTCGCCGCATGGCCGACCTGATCAGGGGGTAGGATATATGGCACAAAATCAGGAAAAAACACACACTTCGGGTTACGCAGGCATCATCGGCCAGCCCAATGCCGGCAAATCGACACTATTCAACTATCTGCTCGGACAAAAGCTGTCCATCATAACGCATAAGGCGCAGACCACCAGGCACCGCATTCAGGGCATATATTCCGATGAGGAGTCCCAGATAATTTTTCTGGATACGCCCGGAATCATTCAGCCCCGTTATCTGCTGCAGGAAAAGATGATGGACCAGGTTGCGCGGCTGCGAACGGATGCCGATCTGCTCATTCATATCGTCGACGGTGAACGACCGCCCGGGAAAGATGATGTGGTCTGGGAGACACTTGACGAACTGAATCTTCCGGTAATGCTCGTGGTGAACAAGGTGGATCTGATCAGCCAGGAGCGGCTGCTGGAAGTGCAGCAGCAGTGTACGGAAATGCGTGACTACATTGAAGTCATCCCTGTTTCTGCTCTTCACGGAGTGGGTGTGGACGAACTGGTGCGGCGGCTGAAGCAGCGGCTGCCGGAAGGACCGGAATTCTACTCCAAAGAAGAGGTCAGTGATCTGCCTCTGCGATTTTTTGTATCCGAACTTATCCGCGAGCAGCTGTTCATTCTCTACCAGCAGGAAATTCCCTATTCCTGCGCCGTGAATGTGATCGAATACAAGGAAGGAGACGAGATGGACCGGATCCACGCTGAAATTGTTGTTAACCGTGAATCTCAAAAAGGCATTCTTATCGGTAAAAAAGGTAAAATGCTCAAGGAGCTCGGAATACGTTCCCGGAAATCCGTTGAAGAACTGGTAGGAAAAAAGGTGCACCTGGAACTGTTCGTTAAGGTGCGCGAGAAATGGCGGGAGAAAGAAAACTTTCTCAAAAGCTATGGTTACCGGTAGCGCTTTTCCGGGCAGTGTGTCCGGCTTTGTTGATGTAACTGACGAAAAATATTATTTTTAATGTTGACAGGAAAAAAATAAAGTGGTAGACTTGACCGTTGAGTCGGAATAACACACTTTACTTCGAATAAGCTTGATATAAATCAGCTAATGAACGGTTTATTTAAAAAGATGTCCCTCTGTTGTATGTCCTGCTGCTGCAGGTGAGGGGCTGATGTGTGTTGACAGAAAATTTGAGCCCTTCCCGATTTCTCGTGAAGGGCTTTTTTGTTCCTTGATTTTTTGAAAAGTCTCTTATCGAGAAAGGTGGAGGGATCAGGCCCTGTGAAACCTTAGCAACCGCTTCCGGATTACCTGTGTAATCGGGAAGGTCAGGTGCTAAATCCTGCTCCGGGATGGTGAAACCGTCCCGTGGGAAAGATGAGGGAAGATGGTTGTCGTTTTAAAAGCCTCTTCCGGAATCGAAACCCCGGCAGAGGCTTTTTTTTTACCCGGATTGAAAAGTAATCATCGGGTGGAACCTGCCGGAAAGCAATACAGTTGGATAACAGACCAGAACAGCAACCAAAAATGAAAAATCATCAAAAAACGGATTAATCATGTCAGATAAAGCAGAAGACAGACCCTTTCAGTTTGAAACGCTCCAGTTGCATGCCGGACAGGAGAAGGATCCTGCCACCAATGCGCGGGCGGTCCCGATCTATCAAACCACATCTTACGTCTTCAACGACACAGAGCATGCGGCATCTCTGTTCGGACTAAAGGAATTCGGCAATATCTACTCCCGGATCATGAATCCGACAAACGATGTGTTCGAAAAGCGCATCGCCGCGCTGGAAGGCGGAGTAGCTGCTGTTGCAACGTCATCCGGACAGGCAGCGCAGTTTCTTACCATCATTACCATCGCACAGAAAGGGGACAATATCATATCCACCAGCAATCTTTACGGCGGTACGTACAACCAGTTCAAGGTTTCTCTGCCGCGGCTCGGCATAGATGTCGCATTTGTTGAAGATGATGATCCCGGAGCTTACGAGGCCAAAATTGACGACAACACCAAGGCCATATACGTGGAGTCACTTGGCAACCCGAAATCCAATGTGCCGGACCTTGAAGGTCTTGCCGCTGTAGCTCAAAAACACGGAATTCCGCTTATAGTGGACAATACCTTCGGAGCCGCCGGTGCCATCGCCCGCCCGATCGACTTCGGAGCCAATATCGTGGTCTCTTCTGCTACAAAATGGATTGGCGGACACGGAACATCTATCGGCGGCGTTCTGGTTGATGCCGGCAACTTCAACTGGGGCAACGGCAAGTTTCCGTTGTTTGATCAGCCCTCCCCCGGCTACCACGGACTGAACTTCTGGGAAGTATTCGGGGAGGACGGACCGTTCGGAAACATCGCTTTTGCCATAAGGGCAAGGGTTGAAGGACTCCGGGACTTCGGCCCGTCCCAGTCTCCGTTCAACAGCTTTTTGCTTCTGCAGGGCATTGAGACGCTTTCGTTGCGGGCAGAACGCCACTGTGAGAATGCGCTTGAACTTGCAAAGTGGCTGGATGACCACGACAAAGTCGAATGGGTCAATTATGCCGGTCTGCCGGGTCACCCCTACCATAATCTTGCCAAAAAGTATCTGAATCCGGGCAAATTCGGCGCGGTTCTTACTTTTGGCATAAAAGGCGGCTATGAGGCCGGCAAGAAGTTTATCAACAGCACTGTGCTTGCGAGTCATCTGGCCAATGTCGGTGATGCCAAAACGCTGGTCATACACCCCTCATCTACCACGCACCAGCAGCTCAGTGATGAAGAGCAGCGGTCAAGTGGCGTGACGGAAGATCTGGTGCGGGTGTCGGTCGGCCTTGAGCATATTGATGACATCAAATATGACTTTGAGGTGGCTTTTTCAAAGTCTGTCTGACGCAATAACGGACACATCCTCCGGCGGTCATCGCCGGAGGATGTGCCGCCAACTGAAATGAAGTCCATTGAAACCATGTCAAAAAATACCGGTACTCTGATTTATCGTGATCCCGATCCCTTTGTGACCGAATCGGGATTTGCCTTTCCGGAACTGGAAATTGCCTACAAAACCTGGGGAAAACCAAACCCGGAGATGAGCAATGTTGTGGTCGTATTTCATGCTCTGACGGGTCATGCCTCGGCTGACGAATGGCTGCAGGGTTTCTTTGGCGAAGGCAAACTGCTTGATCCGGAAGAGCACTACATTATTTGCAGCAATGTGCTGGGCAGTTGTTACGGTACCACAGGCCCGCTTTCCGTGAATCCCGAAACCGGAAACAGATACGGCGGAGATTTTCCGGAAATAACCATCAGGGATATGGTCCGGGTACAGCAGCGGCTGCTGGACCATCTTAAGGTCAACCGCGTGCGGTTTGCCATCGGAGCATCGATGGGAGGCATGCAGGCGCTCGAGTTTGCCGTAATGGATGACCGCGCGGAGCAGGTTCTGCTTATTGCCATGGGCAAGGCTCACTCGGCATGGGCCATCGGCGTCGGTGAAGCCCAGCGTAAAGCCATTTTTGCTGATCCCAAATGGCGCAACGGCTACTACCCGGCGGATGATCCCCCCGCTGACGGACTCTCGGCTGCGCGGATGATGGGCATGATAACCTACCGCAGTGCGGAATCCTTCGAGCGCCGGTTCGGCCGAAAACCGCAGGAGGGCAAATCGTGCTTTCAGGTTGAGTCATACCTGAACTACCAGGGAGACAAACTGGTGGAGCGCTTTGACGCTGTTACCTATGTGCGGCTGACCAGTGCCATGGATACCCATGACGTGTCGCGGGGTCGCGGTTCGTATGAAGACGTTCTGGGCAGCATCACCATACCGGTACTGGTTGTCGGCATCAGCTCGGATGTATTGTACCCGGTGCATGAACAAAAGGAGCTTGTATCGCTTCTTGGAAACGGCCGCTATGCAGAACTCACATCAGATAACGGCCATGACGCATTTTTGATAGAATTTGACGCTATACAGTCGCTTGTAAAACATCATTTCCCCGAAATTTCAAGAAAATATCATTTATCTGTAACCTGAAACATGCTGCGAATTTTAAAATTCGGAGGGTCATCCCTCTATGATATCAACCGGATTCGCAATGCCGTTGATATCGTCAACCAGCAGCGCAAGGACGCTGAAGTCGCCGTTGTGGTCTCTGCTCTCGGTGGCGTAACTGATGAACTTATTGCCCTGATGTCTCTGGCATCGGATGCAGACGCTGCCTGGCAGGAGCGCTTTGACCTTCTGAAAAAGCGTCATGAGTCCACCCTTGCGGCTCTGGAGCCCGTTGACGCTGATGAACAAAAGGAGCGCATCGCACACCTTTTAACCGCGCTCGAAGCCGAACTGTCCGCTCTTCAGGGTCAGGGCAAAATTTCCCCGAGACAAAGTGACCGCGTGGTGTCCTACGGAGAGCGGCTTTCATCCAATATTTTTGCTGCTGCCTTGAAGGCCACCGGCGCCGAATCCGGGGCATATGAATCGCACAAACTGGTACGCACCAACAACAGATTCGGCGATGCCGATGTGGATACGATCACTACCATCCGCCAGATTCGTCAGGCCCTCCATCCGCTGAACAATCTGGTGCCCGTGGTGACCGGTTTTATCGGGTCAACGTCCGACAATGAAATTACCACCCTGGGGCGTTCGGGCTCCGATTATACCGCCAGCCTTCTTGGCGAGGCGCTTGACGCGCATGAAGTCCAGATCTGGACGGATGTCAATGGCGTGCTCACAGCTGATCCCGATATTGTTCCGACTGCGGTGACCATACCCCAGCTGCATTACTCCGAAATCGCGGAGATGTCACATTTTGGAGCCAAGGTGCTCCACCCGCGCACCGTGCTGCCGCTGCAGGCGCGCAACATCCCGATCCTCATTAAAAACACCATGAGCCCGGAGGCAAGGGGCACCGTCATTACCCGGGATTATCAGGCGACATCCGGCCGTTTGCGGTCGGTATCGGTCAAAAAGAACATCATGGTGATTGCGCTGCGAAGCCGCGGGCTGGACCGCATCCATGAGCTGAGTCTCCGCACGCTGAAAGCTCTTGACCGGCATGGAGTTCAGGTGCACTTTCAGGCGGCGGCCTCCTCGGATTACGGCATTACGGTGGTGGTTCCCGCCGATGAAGCCGAATCGACCAGGGAGGCGTTGCTGGAAGAGTTTGAAACCGAGCATGAAAATGGTCTGATCGACACGCCGCAGTTACTGGATCAGGTATCCATGGTGACTGTGATCGGCGAGAAGCTTGAACGCGACCTGGGTATCAGCGGAGCCGTTCTTTCGGTACTGGGTGAAAACGGCATTGCACCCCTGGCCATGGCCAAAGGCCTGGCAAACCGGCATCTCAGCCTGCTTTTGTATAATCGCGAAGCGGAAATGGCGGTTCGTCTGCTGAATGACCACTTCTGCATCCATACCCATCGTGTTCGCCTGTTTGTTGCCGGGACAGGTGCCATCGGAAGCAAGCTTCTTGAACTGCTCGGGGAGCTCGAGGATCCCAAAGTGGATCTCAGTATTATCGGAGCCTGTGACACCGACAAAATGGCATGGCATCCCTCCGGAATACCGGCTGCAAAGGTGAAAGAGCGGATCCGGCAAGGCCAGAAAACGGACTGGGGGTTTATTGTCGACCATCTCATCAAGGAATATCCATACCGGACCGTTTTTGTTGATGCCACCGGGGATGCTGAAGTTGCCAGGAAATATCCGCAGCTGCTCAGTGCCGGCATCCACATTGTGACTCCCAGCAAGAGAGCCAACAGTTTTGAGCAGGAGTATTTCGATACGCTGATGAGCTACACGGTCAACAAAAATACACATTATCTGTACGAGGCCACTGTCGGGGCCGGCATGCCGGTCATCCAGACCATCAAGGACCTGCGGCGCAGCGGCGATGAGGTCAGGGCTGTTTCGGGCGTGGTATCCGGAACCATGACCTATCTGTTTGCCGGACTTGAACAGGGTATACCGTTTGATCAGATCATCAGGTCGGTGCTGCGCGAGGGCATATCCGAGCCGGATCCGCGCGACGATCTGTCCGGGGAAGATGTCGCCAGAAAATTTTTGATTCTGGCCCGGACTTCCGGGTTCCGTGTTGAGCGCGAGGATGTTTCCGTGGAAGATGTGATTCCTGCCGGAATGAAATCACTTTCGCTTGATGCTTTTTTTGAAAAACTTCCGGAAGAAAATGCCAGTTGGGCGGACCGGGTCGCCGAGGCATCCGCCCGCGGAGAAGTGCTGCGGTATACGGGACATCTGGAAAACGGAGCCATCCGGGTCGGCATCGAATCGGTTCCCAAAAAGTCATCTTTGGGAACGCTGCAGGGAACGAACAATCTGCTTCTGTTCAAAACCAGGCGCTACAGCGACCAGCCACTCATTATTCAGGGTCCGGGTGCCGGAAGGGAAGTCACCGCTGCCGGAGTGCTTGCCGACATCCAAAAAATCAGCCGAAGACTGTTGAAGTAGTTTTCGACTGCCATCCGGTCAGTGTCTGCATCTGTGTATGCAGCGCACATGATTTTGTGTGGGAAAACTTCCCACCCCTGAATGGACATATATTATACATATATTTGTATTGATCCAAACGACCTTCCATTCATTCAAAAAGGTAACATCACTCTTACTGTCCACAACTCTGTTCGATTTTTCCCGGGAAATATCCTCTTTTTACTTGACTTCTAAATATAAAAACACCTACTTTGTGGGAAATGGTGGGAAGTTGTGGGAAAAAGTGTAACTTTCCTCCAAAAGCAATCAAAGCAGACCGCATCCAAAAGAGCAGACCAGTGGCAAGCTTCAAAGGTGAATACGATCATTCCATCGACAGCAAAGGTCGCGTGAGCTTCCCGGCGAAGTTGCGTAAATATCTGCCTCCGCAAAATCAGGACAGTTTCACCATCCTGAAAGGTCTGGACCGGTGTCTGCTGCTGTATCCTGAGGAGTACTGGATCGGAGTGGAAGAGCGTCTGTCCCGCATCAACGAATTTCAGCAAAAAGGCCGGAAGGTTCTCCGGAATTTTCTCCGGTCTGCAGATGATATAACTCTGGACAAGCACAACCGCATTGCCATTCCGCCGAAGCTCATGGAATGGGCTAATATTTCAAATCGTGTCATTTTCATCGGAATGGGTGAAAGCATTGAGCTGTGGTCGCCTGATATGCTTGACAAAGCCGATGAGGAGCTGGATACGGATACCTACCGTGAACTTTTTGAACATGTAATGGGAGATGGCCTCGAGCAATGACCGATGTTTCATATCACAAACCAGTATTGCTCAATGAAGCGATACAGTATCTGGTTACCGACCCGAACGGAGTCTATGTAGACGGCACGCTTGGTGGCGGAGGGCACAGTGCGCGCATTTTGCAGGAGCTTTCTGGTGACGGACATCTCTACGCTTGTGATCAGGATGAAGATGCACTGGCGTATGCGGGTGAAAGGTTCCAGGACGAAGAGCGCATGACCATCATCCGCGGCAATTTTGGATACATCGATACGCTGCTTCCCAAACGTGTGCATGGCCGTATCAGCGGCATGCTGCTTGACCTGGGGGTATCCTCCTATCAGATAGATGTGCCGGAGCGCGGTTTCAGTTTTCAGAAGGACGGCCCGCTGGATATGCGGATGGGCAGGCTGCAGGCTTCCACGGCATCGGAGATTGTCAACACCTATGAATATGAAGATCTGCGCAACCTGCTCTATGAATACGGTGAAGAGCGTCACAGCGGGCGCATAGCCAGAGAGGTCATCCGCTCCCGTCCGCTTGAGACAACTGCCGAATTGCGTGATGTTGTGGCATCGGTGGTGCCCGACCGGTTTTTGAACAAATCCCTGGCAAGAATATTTCAGGCCCTGCGCATTGCAGTAAACAGCGAGCTGCGCATGCTGAAGCAGGTTCTTGAAAAAGGCACGGCCCTGCTCGCGGATGACGGCCGCTTTGTGGTGATTACATACCATTCACTTGAGGACCGCCTGTGCAAAAACTATTTCCGTACAGGAAATTTTGAAGGCAGGCCGGTCAAGGATTTCTACGGCAACGATATCCGTCCGCTCAGTGTGGTGAATAAAAAAGTGATAAGTCCGTCGGAGAAAGAGCAGGCTGAAAATCCCAGGGCAAGAAGTGCCAAACTGAGGGTTGCCCGGAAGATACCCGCAAGCGGAGCAGCCGGCGAAACCGGAGAATCCGCATCCGGAAAAAGGTCAGAGACTAAAAAAGGAGGGAGCGTATGATCGTAAAATCACCACCCCGCCCTTCCCCGGTGCTTAGAAATCGTCCGGCATCAAATACACCAAAGACCGGGCCGCTCAGCGGGTCAAACGGCAAGCGGAGTTCCGGAGGCAGCCGCAAGAAAAAGAAGCTGTTGTCACCCGGTAAACTGATCCTGTGGTCTGTAGCGCTGGGTCTTGCCGGTACACTGTATCTGACGCATGTGTTTCAGACACAAAATACGCTTCAGGAGGTTCAGCAGCTGCGTATGGAACATGAACGGGCCCAGCGGATCCACACGGAAGCCCGCCGGAACTACGAACAGATGACAGGTCCGGCTGAAATCTACAGCCGCGCCCAGTCCCTCGGAATGATATCGGGCGGGGCCACGGACCCGGTAATTGTAATTGATAACTGAACATGGCAGATCAGAAAGAAAACATATTGCATCGTATGTTTCTGGTGTTCGGGTTTTTGCTCCTGATACCGGTTCTGATAGGGCTGCAGATACTGCGGGTGCAGTGGCTGGAGGGGGGCGAGCTGCGCGCATTGTGGAGTGCCCAGACCATAGATGCCATATCCATCCCTGCACAGCGCGGGGCCATACTTGACAGTGAGGGCCGGGAGCTGGTGGGCAACACCGTCACCTACCGGGTTGCCGTAGACCCGCATTTTCCCGGCGTTTCAAGCGATGAGATCCGTGAGTTTACCGAAGAGCTGGCATCAGTGGGAACCCGCAGCGCACAATATTACCGTCAGCGCATCAATCGGGCCTCGCCGGGTTCGAGATATGTCGTGCTGGAGCGCAATATCTCCGCGGAAGCGGCAGAGCAGCTTCGTGAATCCCGTTCAAGAGCGGTGATTCTCGAGGAGCAGTACCGTCGCAGATACAGCCACAACCGGCTTGCCTCCCATGTTGTGGGATATGTCAATCATCAGCTGGCCGGGATGTCCGGACTTGAGGCCTCTTACGATGAATATCTGCGGGGCAAGGACGGTGAACGCCAGGTCAGAAGGGACCGCAGCGGGCGCATCCGCTCTTTTGTCGGTGCTCCGCGCAGGCAGCCCGAGCAGGGCCATACTATCATTTCCACCATCGATTCCCATATCCAGGCCATCGCCGAGGCGGAACTGAAAAGCGGCATTGAAAGGGGGATGGCAAGCGGCGGTGCCGTCGTGATCCTTGAACCGAAAACGGGCGCCGTCAAGGCAATGGCATCCTATCCCGATTTCGATCCCAATAATCCGTCGGAGTCGCCATCCGAAAACAGAAGGAATGCGGTGATTTCCGATATGGTGGAACCGGGATCTACATTCAAGCTGGTGACGGCAGTGGCCGCAATGGAAAATAATGCGGTGCGGCTTGACGAAAGTTTCGATACCGGGGACGGGCGGCGGCTGATCAGCGGACAGGTGATGCGCGACCATGATCCGCTCGGCACCATCACATTTGACGAGGCCATCCGCAAATCATCGAACATTGTGACGTCGGAAGTGGCTGGAAGAATTCCCTCTGAAACATTGTACCAATATGCCCGGAACCTGGGATTCGGATCACGGACCTTTGTCGATCTGCCCGGCGAAGAGTCCGGAAGGCTGCGCAAGCCGTATGAATGGTCCGGGGTCACAAAGCCATGGCTCTCCATCGGTTACGAAGTGCAGGTCAATCTGCTGCAGCTGGCACAGGCCTACGCGGCGTTTGCAAACGACGGTGTCATCATGCGGCCGTATGTTGTGGACAGGGTGGTGGATGAATCGGGCCGGGTAGTGAAGAAGCAACGGCCGGAGACGGTCCGCCGTGCCATAAGGCCGGAGACGGTGAAGCAGCTTGAGCCCGTATTCGAAAGCGTGGTAACCGACTCCGGCACAGCCGGTTATGCGCGCATTGACGGGCTTCGGATCGCCGGCAAGACGGGTACGGCCCAGAAGTTTCTGGAGGGCAGGTACCAGGCGCGTTACATGGCCACATTTGCGGGATACTTCCCCGCAGAAGATCCCAAATACGTGGCTCTGGTGATGATCGACGAACCGCGGCTGAGTTTCTACGGCGGATTCATTGCCGGACCGGTGTTCCGGAACATCGCCCTGCGCCTGATCGGGCTGGATGACGGGCTGCACCTTGCCCCGGATGAAGATGAAATCAGGGGCATGTGGGCTGTTGTGCCGGATCTGAGGGGCATGAGCCGCAGTGAAGCCGAAGCCGTACTGAAAGACTATAATATCCGGCATCGGTTCGATGGCCGGGGCAGTTATGTGACCGGCCAGAGCACCGCCGCCGGTGAACAGATCATACGCACCGACCCGCTGCAGGTTACCCTCGGGGATTCCATCGCCGAAGAGAGCTCGCGGACCAGCGAACACCATGCAAGCGTTCCGGATGTCAGGGGAATGAGTATGCGCAAAGCATCCGCCTGGCTCCGCAAGTACGGGTTTGAAGTTGAAATGATCGGTTCCGGAACCGTATACGCCCAGTTTCCGCTTGCCGGGGAAAACTATCGTACCGGCCGGCAGGTTACCATCCGCGGCCGCGCCCGGGATCTGCCAACCATTTTAACTCAAAAGGGGACATGATGAACATTGCCGATCTGCTCCATATCATCCATCCCCTCCAGACGAACGGACATTTCGACGGCAAGCCCGGCAAGCTTGTGCTTGACTCCCGGCATGTGAAAAAGGACGATGTGTTCATTGCACTGAGAGGTACCCGTTCAGACGGCCATCATTTCATCAGTGAAGCCATCCGCAGGGGGGCGGCCGTCATCATCGCAGAGCACATACCCGATGAGCACAGCAAAACCCCGCATCACGACACAGACGCCGAAAACGGACCGCTCTACATCCAGGTGGCCGATACACGGCATATCGCTGGAGAACTGGCCCAGGCCTTTGCCGGATACCCTGCCCGCCGGCTGAAAATGACCGGCATCACCGGAACCAACGGCAAAACGACCGTTTCCACACTGGTCTATCAGGTGCTGCAAACGCTTGGGTACAACACTGGCCTGCTTGGAACCGTGGAGACGCGCATAGGCGACAGGGTCATGGAAAGCCACCTTACCACCCCGGATCCGGTCAGCCTTGCCGGCACACTGAAAAAGATGGTCAGCAAGGATACGGCATTTGCCGTAATGGAGGTCTCTTCGCATGCCCTGGAGCAGCAGAGAGTCGGCGGAATCCGGTTTGATGTCGGCGCCTTTACCAATCTGAGCCGGGACCACCTCGATTATCATCGCGATATGGATGCCTATGTTGAGGCAAAACAGCGTCTCTTCCTCTCGCTCGACTCCGATGCCATTGCGGTCATCAATCGTGATGATCCCTCTGCACACAAGGTCATCGAAGAGTGCCAGGCCCGCATCTGGGATTTCGGATTTGAAAACAATAAGGACTTCCGCATCCTCGATGAAAGTCCCGAAGGAATGGTGCTTGATCTGGACGGTACCATTGTCAGCACCCCTCTGGCCGGAAGATATAACGCCTACAACGTAGCGCAGGCCTATCTGATCTGTCTGGCGCTCGGCTGTACCAAAGGCAGTGTGGCCTCGGCGCTCGGTGAAGCCCGGGGAGCAGCCGGCCGGCTTGAAAGAGTCAAGCCCGAAGGGTATGATGACGACGATCTTACTCCCGCCGTGCTGGAATCGGCGCCGTCTGTTTTTGTGGATTACGCCCACACCCCGGACGCGCTTGAGAATGTACTTCAGGCACTTACTGCGGTCCGCACCGAAGGGGTGACGCTGCATGTGGTTTTTGGATGCGGCGGTGACAGGGATACCACCAAACGTCCGGAAATGGGACAGATCGCCGATCAGTATGCCGATGTCATAACGCTGACTTCGGATAATCCCAGGACCGAAGATCCGGATGCGATCATTCGCGACATCAGGCAGGGTATCGTTCGCGGTGACCGGCTCTACATTCAGCCCGACCGCCGCAAGGCAATCCGCTCCGCCGTGCTGGATGCGGATACCAGTACCGTCGTGCTGGTGGCCGGCAAGGGGCACGAGACCTATCAGGAAGTACACGGAAGAAGACGAAAATTTGATGACCGCAAGGTGGCCGGCAAAGCCATCGCCGAGTGGATCGAAAGACGCGATTCCAAAAAGCGCAGGCAGAAACAGCGGAACGGCCGGAATGACAACGAATCAAAAAAGGAGGTGCGCTGATGCTATATCTCCTTTTGGATTGGATACAGGATGTTGCGAGTCCGCCGGGATTCGGCGTTTTTACCTTTATTACGGTCCGAAGCGCCCTTGCCGCCGTGACCTCGTTCTTTATCTGCGTGTTCATCGGCAAGAAGATAATCCGGCTGCTCAAGCGGATGCAGATTGAAGAGACATTCAGGGATGATGTCGGGCTCGACAACCACTACGACAAAGCCGGAACCCCCAGCATGGGCGGACTGATCATCCTGCTGGCCATCATTTTTTCAACGGTGATGTGGGCCCATCCCGGAAATATTTACATCTGGCTGATTCTGGTTGTGACGATTGTTCTGGGCGGCGTGGGATTTGTGGATGATTACATAAAGATCATTCGCAAAAACAAGGAAGGCCTGCTCGGCAAGTTCAAGATCATCGGGCAGGTGGCCGTCGGGGCATTGGTGGGGGCGGTGCTCTATTTCTATCCCGATTTTCAGGAATACAACACTCTGAGCACCATTCCTTTTGTCAAAGATGCCAATATCGACTACGCGTTCCTCGGTGAGGCACTCGGATGGGCCATCTACATTCCCGTCTGCATTTTCATTCTCACGGCGGTCAGCAATTCGGTGAATCTGACCGACGGACTGGATGGTCTTGCCAGCGGAACATCGGCCATTGCCGGACTGGCACTCGGCATCCTGGCATATGTATCCGGCCGCGTCGACTACTCCGGTTTTCTCGACATTCTCTATCTGCCGGGAACCGGTGAGCTGACCATTTACTGTGCCGCCATGGTGGGCGCCTGTTTCGGGTTTTTATGGTACAACACGTATCCGGCCGAAGTTTTCATGGGTGATACCGGCTCGCTGGCGCTCGGCGGCGGCATCGGTGCGGTTGCCCTGATGATCCACAAGGAGCTGCTGCTGCCCATTTTGTGCGGGATATTCTTCGTCGAGGCCCTGTCGGTCATCATCCAGACCAGTTATTTCAAGTATACCAAACGGAAGTACGGTGTCGGGCGGCGCTTCTTCAAAATCGCTCCGCTGCACCACCATTTTGAAAAGAAAGGCTGGGCCGAACCCAAGATCGTGGTGCGGTTCTGGATCATCGCGATCCTCCTGGCCATTTTCACCATCATCACACTCAAACTCAGATAATCACAAAATGACCTGGTTCCGGACAAACCGGCACCTGAAACCAAAAATCAAAATCGCCTGAAGTTTATCACAAAACGACCTGCAAAAGCAAATAATGACCCGACTCTATAATCAACATATCGTCGTAGCCGGAGCCGCCCGAAGCGGTGTGGCCGTTGCCGAACTGATGCAGCGCAAGGGGGCCGGTGTGTTTGTCTCTGACGCCGGTACCATCGGCGAAGTATTCCGCGAGCGGCTCGAAAGCTCCGGCATACCGTATGAGCAGGGCGGGCACAGCGACAGGTCGCTGGAAGGCGATTTTCTGGTGCTGAGTCCGGGCGTGCCGGGCGACGCTCCGATTGTCAGGGCCTATGAAGATGCAGGCAAGCAGGTTCTGGCCGAAATCGAGGTCGCGTCCTGGTTCTGCGAGAGCCGCATTGTGGCGGTTACCGGATCGAACGGGAAAACGACGGTGGTCAACTGGCTGGCCGATATCTGGAAACGGGCGGGCCGGTCCTTCCTGCTGGCCGGAAATGTGGGAACGGCATTTTCAGAGGTCGTGGAAAAGTCTTCTGCCGAAACCGATGTCATTCTGGAGGTCAGCAGTTTTCAGCTGGATCACATCGACCGGTTCCGTGCAAGAGTGGCCATTTTGCTGAACATCACACCCGATCATCTCAACCGGTATCAGAACAGGTTCGAACACTACATCGCATCCAAAATGCAGCTCCCCGGCCATCAGACCGAAGAAGACACGCTGATTTACGGATACGATGACCTTGTGGTCAGGGAGCAGGTTGAAAAAATGGCATTGCAAACGGCGCATCCCGAACTGCTGCCGTTTTCCTCGGAAATTGAGGTGCCCGGCGCCTGTCTGAGGGACGGCATCATGCGCATTCAGACCAAAACGCACAACGAGGAGGTTTTGCCCATGGATCAGCTGGCACTTCCCGGCAAACATAATCTGCGAAACGGCCTTGCCGTGGCCCTTGCGGCCAGAGTGTGTGAAATTGACAAAGGCCCGATCCGTGACAGTCTGACCGGATTCGAGGGTGTGCCGCACAGGCTTCAGAAAGTGCGCGAGCTTGGCGGTGTGACCTATTACAATGACAGCAAGGCGACCAATGTGAACGCGGTGTGGTATGCTCTGACCAGTTTCAGGCGCCCGGTAATTCTCATCATGGGCGGGCGGGACAAAGGCAATGATTACCGCGAGTTGTATGATGAGGTCCGGGAAAAAGTCAAGGCGGTGATCGCCATCGGTGAAGGGCGGGATGCCATTCAGGAGCAGCTCCGCGGCGTGGCGCCGGTCATCTGGCTGGCCGATTCAATGCAGGATGCGGTGTACAAAAGCTATCTCAAAGCCGAAAAAGGCGACATCGTCCTGCTGAGTCCGGCATGCGCCTCGTTTGATATGTTTGAAAGTTATGAGGAGCGCGGGCACAAGTTTATTCAGGTGGTCATGACCCTGCAGGAAGAGTAACGTAAAAGTGATAAGAAGCAACTGAAATACCCATTATGATCGTATCCGATACATTCAAAAAGCAATATCTGTTCGAGCAGCCGGCGAACGGATCGGCATCGGCGCGGGGTGTGCCCAGCGACCGGTGGCTGCTTGTGGGTGTGATCATGCTCATGATGGCCGGACTGGTGGCGGTCTACTCCTCGATCGCCTTTTTTGCCGAAACCAGAAATACTACCGCCGGAACACTGGTGGGCGCACATGCCGCGAAGATGCTGATTTCGCTGCTGGTAATTATTTTTGTCTCCAAGGTGGATTACGATATCCTGGCCCGGTTAAGCAGGTATGCCCTGCTGTTGAGCTGGTTCTTCCTGATCATTGTAACCTTGTACGGCACCGAGGTTTTCGGCGCACGGCGGGCCCTGTCCATCGGTGCTTTTTCATTTCAGCCGTCATCTCTTGCAACCGTATCACTGCTGGTCTATGTTTCGCATCTGGTCTGCAGTAAACAGGCGTATATCCGTGATTTCAAGCGGGCTTTCATACCGATCATGATCTGGGTGCTGGTTACCTGCGCGCTCATCGCCCTCGAAGATTTCAGCAGTGCGGCACTGCTGCTCGCAATGTGTCTGGTTGTGATGTTTGTGGGACGCGTCAGTGCCCTGCACATATCAGCGCTGCTTCTGGCCGGTCTGATCGGCGCAGGAGCGATCCTGGCCCAGTCCGCCGAACGCCAAAGCCGGCTCACCAACTACGTCGATCAGGTCCGCCATATCGAAAGCAGCGAATTTCAGCTTTCCAGCGGCTATCAGGCTCAGCAGGCGCAGATCGCCATTGCACAGGGCGGCGTTTTTGGTGTCGGAATAGGCAAAAGCACACAGCGGGACTTCCTCCCGGCACCTTACAATGACTATATATATGCCATCATCACCGAAGAGTACGGACTGGTCGGCGCCGGAGTTGTTCTGCTGCTTTATGTGCTCATTTTGTTCCGGGGGATTGGTGTCATCGCCAAACGGGCACCCGATACGCTCGGCATGCTTCTGGCTGTGGCATGCACCCTCGGGGTGACGATGTTTGCTTTTGTCAATGCCGGAGTGGCGGTCGGACTGCTTCCGGTGACCGGACTGCCGATGCCTTTCATCAGCTACGGCGGAACCAGCATGCTCTTTTCCGGAGTGCTGATCGGTATCCTGCTGCGCATTTCCAAATTCAGGGAGGAGCAATATGGCTGATCCGATTCGCATAATGATCGCAGCCGGAGGCACCGGCGGACACGTCTTCCCGGCAATTGCCATTGCAGATGCCATACGGGAGGAGCAGCCGGGGGCAGCCATTTTGTTCGTCGGCACCCGTGACCGCATGGAATGGAAGGCCGTTCCGCAGGCCGGATACGAAATTGCCGCCATCTGGATCAGCGGCTTTCATCGCAGGCTGACACTGAAAAACCTGCTGTTCCCGCTGAAGCTGCTCGTCAGCATGTGGCAAAGCCGGCACCTGGTGCGCTCATTCCGCCCCGATGCCATGATTAGCTGCGGTGGATTTGCTTCCGGTCCGGCCGGATGGGTGGCCGCCCGCTACGGCATCCCGCTTTTCCTTCAGGAACAGAACAGCTATCCGGGGGTGACCAACCGCAAACTGGCTTCATCAGCGCAGCTGATATTCACCGCGTTTGAGGATGCCGCAAAGTGGTTCCCGGAGCAGAAGGTCCGGCATGAAGGCAATCCGGTCAGAAAATCGCTGGTATCGGATGTCCGTGACCCGGAAGTCCGCTCCGAAGCGTTCAACCACTTCGGATTTGATCCCGGCCGGCCCGTACTGCTTGTGATGGGTGGCAGCGGCGGGGCCAAAAGCATCAATGAGGCCATGTTCAGGCACCTTGAGACATTGCATGATAGTCTGGGATTTCAGATTATATGGCAATGCGGCAAACATTACCTGGCAGATGTAAAAGAACGACGAAACAGCTCCGGAAATACTCCGGCTGATTACCCCGATTTGCGCCTTTACGATTTTATGGATGACGTGTCCAAAGCCTGGGCGGCTGCCGACCTTGTTGTTTCAAGGGCCGGTGCGACAACCTGTGCGGAACTTATGGCCACCGGCAAGGCCGGCATACTGGTGCCGTCCCCGTGGGTGGCCGGTGACCACCAGACGCACAACGCCAGGGCGCTCTCCGACCGCGGGGCAGCCGTACTGATTAAAGATGAAGACCTGGACGAACAGCTTGCAGATACCTTATCGGAATTGATCGGCGATTCGTCACGGCGAAACGAGATTGAAAAAAAAGCAGCCGCCATGGCCCGGCCCGACGCGGCCGCATCCATAGCACGGCAGATCCTGGATCATATCACAAAAGCATCCGCCCGGAAAAAAAAGCCCGGCAATCACAACCAAACCCGGACCACAACAGCATGACCCGACCTGTCCAGACACAACCCGTTTTCGGCAACACAAAACATATCCACATGGTGGGTATCGGCGGGATAGGTATGAGCGGGATGGCGGAAATCCTGCTGCATCGCGGCTTTACGGTGTCCGGGTCGGATGGCAGCAAGAGTGAAACCACCAGGCGGCTGGAAAAACTCGGCGCCAGGGTGCATATCGGGCATGATCCGGCACATATCGAAGGCGCGGATGTGGTTGTCTATACAAGTGCGGTTACCGCTGAAGAGAACGAAGAAACCGCCGCCGCCCTGGAAAAGGGAGTTCCGGTTATCAAACGGGCCGAAATGCTGGCCGAGCTGATGCGAATGAAGTACGGCATCGGAATTGCCGGTACGCATGGCAAAACGACGGCCACAACCATGACCGGACTCGTCGTGCAGGCCGGCAGCTTTGATCCCACCATTATTGTCGGCGGACGTGTTCACAGTTTTGACAAGACCAATGCGGTGGTCGGCAAGGGGGATATCGTCATTGTGGAAGCAGATGAGTTTGACCGCACGTTCCTGCGGCTGAGCCCCTCGCTGGCGGTGATCACCAACATCGACATAGAGCACATGGATATCTATCAGGATGAGGATGATATCAAGAATGCGTTTGTCGAATTTGCCAACAAGGTGCCGTTTTATGGTGCTGTGGTACTCTGCCTGGACGATCAGAGACTGCAGAGCATCATTCCCGACATCGAACGGCGCATTATCACGTACGGATTCACCCCGCAGGCCAGGCTGCGTCCCGCCAGCATCACATCGAGCCATATCAAAAGTTCATTCGATGTGCTTTTCGATGACGAACATCTCGGCCACATTGATATCGATGCCCCGGGCGATCACAACATCCGGAATGCACTGTCTGCCATCGGGATCGGTCTGGAGCTGGGTATGTCGTTCGACGATATCCGCAAGGGACTCGCCCGGTACTCCGGCGTGTTCCGCCGCTTCCAGGTCAAGTACGACAGCAACGATATCCTGGTTGTCGATGACTACGCGCATCATCCAACCGAAGTAAAAGCCACCCTCGCTGCGGCCAGGAAAGGGTGGCCCGAGCGGCGCATCATTGCCGTTTTCCAGCCGCATCTCTATTCGCGCACCCTGCAGCAGCACAAGGAGTTCGGCTCCTCCTTCTTCGATGCGGAAAAGCTGATCCTCACGGATGTTTATCCTGCAAGGGAAGCCCCCATTGAAGGTGTCAGCGGCAAGCTGATTGCCGATACCGCACGCGCATACGGCCACCGCGATGTCCGGTATGTCCCCGACACCGCAGATCTGGCCGGCGAGCTCGGGCGCGTGGCAGAGCCGGGCGACATGATCATAACAATGGGCGCCGGCGATATCTACAAATACGGCGAAGCGTTCGTCCGCTCCCTCACATCCACCAAAACCGAAACCTCATGAGCAAGAAAAAGAAGGCATACGGTGTCGAGTACCTGTTCGCTGCCCTGTTTCTGGTCATAGGAGCGGTAGTGGCAGGATGGTATCTCACGCAGTCATCGGTGATCACCGGTATCTCGGTACAGGGAAATTACATGATCGCTGATGATGATGTGCTTGCCGAAAGCGGCCTGCAGGAGGGTGAGCACAGGGACAGCGTCGTGTTTCTGGATGTGATCGAAAACGTGGAGCGCATCCCCTGGGTGGCATCCGCGCACATGAATATGTCCCCTTCCGGGAACGTGCGCATCCGGGTAGAAGAGGAAGATCCTATTGCGCTGCTTGTGGATGGCCCGCGGAATGCACTCGTGACGGATTCGGGTGTGCAGCTGCCGGTGATTCTCGGCAAAGTGGTTGATGTGCCCATTTTGTATGGTTTTGACGTTACCGGGCAGCCCGACACGCTGTCGGGAAGTCACTTTGAACAGGCACGCGATTTCCTGACCAGCGTCCGTGAGTATCCCGGACTCTATGCCATGATCAGCGAAGTGATGGTGACCGACTCCGACGGCGTGGTGGCCCTGAGCGACGAAAATACGGTCAGGCTGACATTCGGAACCGGCAATTTTGACGACCGCATCCGCAAGTGGCAGGCGTTTCAGTCCCAGGTTATCCCGGAAAAAGGAATGCAGAGCGTACGGAGCCTGGACTTCCGGTTTCGCGGGCAGATAGTTGCGCGGGAATGATCCCGCAGAAAAGAATGCGATACTGTGCAGCATAAGATTATGACAAAATACCATTTAACATATTGAGCAAGGCTATGGAAGATCGGATCGTAGTAGGATTGGACATCGGAACCACCAAAGTGTGCGCGGTGGTCGCATCCATTGATGAGATGCAGAAAATCAACATCCTGGGTGTGGGCAAGGCCCCGAGCGACGGTCTCAACCGCGGAGTGGTGGTCAATATTGAAAAAACCGTCAACGCCATTCGCACCGCCATCGAACAGGCGCAGCTGGCTTCCGGCATCGAAGTCAAATCGGTGAACGTCGGCATTGCCGGTGACCACATACGCAGCATGCGCAGCAAGGGCGTGATCACCATCAACAACCGCGACAATGAAATTACCATGAAGGATGTCGAGCGGCTGCTGGAAGACTGCCAGCGGATCATGCTCCCCACCGATCAGCAGATCATCCACGTCATCCCGCAGGAATTTATCGTGGACGGGCAGGATGGGATCGGCGACCCTGTCGGCATGAGCGGCATGCGGATGGAAGCCGAGGTGCACATCATTACCGGACTTGTCTCGGCAGCCAAAAACATGTTCCGCTGTGTGGAGCGCGCCGGGTATCAGGTGGCGGATCTGATCCTGGAACCCCTGGCCTCATCCTATGCCGTGCTGGATCATGAAGAGAAAGAGGCCGGAGTGGTACTGGTGGATGTCGGCGGCGGCACGACCGACGTTGCCGTGTTCCAGGACAACACCATCCGCCATACGGCCGTGGTGGCCATTGCCGGACAAAAAGTGACCGATGATATCCGGATCGGGCTGAGCGTGCTGGAAGATCAGGCCGAGAGGCTCAAGCGCGAGCACGGACTGGCCTATGTGGACCTGATCCAGGATGATGAAATTATCACAGTGCCCGGCATTGCCGGACGTCCGCCCAAAGAGATCAAAAAGAGTATACTTTCCAAAATCATCCAGGCAAGAGTAGAGGAAATCCTGGAAATCGTTGCCATCGAAGTGAAACGCAGCGGTTACGGAAGCGAAATGAGCGCCGGCGTGGTACTTACCGGCGGCGGCTCACTGCTCGACGGAATCTGCCCGCTCGCCAACGATGTGCTCGGGATGGATGCCAAAGTGGGCATGCCCCGCGGACTGACCGGCGGCCTGGTGAACGAGGTCAAAAATCCCATATACGCTACCGGCGTCGGACTGGTTCTGCATGCGCTCCAGCACAATAAGCAATCCGGCGGACAGGTGATGATTCCCAATTCCACTCAGGGATCCAGCGTGGAAAAAGTCATGAACGGAATTGCAGCCAGGATGAAGAGCTGGTTTAAAGAACTTTAGAATAATATAGCAATCAAAACAAGGAGACGACTATGTCTAACCTCAATAACACACGTTTCAGCTTTGACGAACAAAGCCAGGAAAGCGCCAAGATCAAGGTCGTTGGCGTGGGTGGTGGCGGTGGAAATGCCATCAACAACATGATAGCAAAAGGCTTGAGCAATGTGGAGTATATTGCATTAAACACTGATGCGCAGGCGCTCAGGCAAAATCAGGCCGATGTGAACATCCAGGTCGGTAAAAACCTGACCAGCGGACTCGGAGCCGGTGCACGTCCGGAAATCGGCCGTGAGGCGGTGGAGGAAAACCGCCACGAAATCGAGGAATCCATCGAGGGTGCCGATATGGTTTTCGTTACCGCGGGCATGGGTGGCGGCACCGGAACGGGCGGCGCCCCTGTGATATCGGCCATTGCCAAACGCAAGGGCATCCTCACCGTCGGCATCGTTACGCTGCCGTTTGTCTGCGAAGGGAAAATCCGGATGAGATATGCCGTGGACGGTATCAATGAGCTCAAAAAGAACTGTGACACGGTGATTGTCATTCCCAATGAGCGGCTGCTGGACATCTGCGATGAAGACACCAGTCTGATGGCCGCATTTGAAATGGCCAACGAGGTGCTCTACAACGCCACGCGCGGGATCTCCGACCTGATTCTCATGCCGGGTCTGATCAACCTGGATTTTGCCGATGTGCGCACCACGATGATCGACGGAGGTGCCGCCATCATGGGCTCGGCTTCATCCACCGGTTCAGACCGCGCCGAAATCGCAGCCAGAGAAGCGATCAGTTCACCGCTGCTCGATGGCATCAGCATTCGCGGCGCGCGCAATGTGCTTGTCAACATATCGGCCGGCTCTACACTCGGAATGCGCGAGGCGACCACGGCCACCAGCATCATCCAGCAGGAGGCCGGTGAAGATGCTGAAATCATCTGGGGTACCGTACTGGATGAAGAGTTTGGCGAAGATCTGCGCATCACGGTAATTGCAACCGGATTCGATTCTGCAGACGAGGCGAGAAAAGCCGACGAAATGCAGAAAGAGGAGGAAAAAACATCCCGGACGGAAACCCGGAAACCGGAGCCTCAGCCCGATACGCCGGTCAGTCTTCCGGATGCCGATAAAATTCCGGACAAGTACAGGCGTAAAACCCCGGATGATTACTACAAAGGGGAAAAGAATCTCAAACACCTCGATTCTCCCGCGATCGAGCGAAGGTCGGACATGAAACCTGTTTCAGATGAAAACAAGAAGGACGATAACGAGGAAGAACCCAAACGTGGGCACTCTTTCCGCAGTCCCCAGAGCAGGCTTCTGAACAACAGGGATGAAAAAATAGACAAGAATAACACCGACCAGCCGGCATTCCTCCGGAAAATCATGGATTGATCTTTTTTTGATTGCTAGTAAGGGCTGTTCTTTGACCGGGGCAGCCCTTTTTATTTTTCCTGGGAGTGCTATATTCGGGGGAATGGAAAAAAACGACAGAAAGCATCTCGGCAAAAGCGCTCCGCCACAATCGGTCCGGGGAACGCTGCAAAATCTGATGCGGCTGATACGGCCCTATCAGTACACAAAAAATCTGTTCATTTTTCTGCCGGCGTTTTTCGATTTCCGGATGGATGACCCCCATATTGCGGAGCGCACCTTCATCGCCTTTGCTGCGTTTTGCATGGCCGCCGGTGCCGTTTACATATTCAATGACTGGATGGATCGCGCCGAAGATGCCCGGCATCCCGGGAAAAAGCACAGGCCGTTTGCTTCCGGCGCCATTTCGGCGAGCCATGCGTTTGTTCTTATGGGCGTTCTGATTGCAGGGGCGCTGCTCATTTCTGCATTGCTATCCTCCGTTATCGCCCTGCTCATATCCGGCTACATACTGATGAACGGATGGTATTCCCGGCAGCTGAAACACATTCCGCTTCTGGATGTTACGGTGATCGGACTGGGATTTGTCATCCGCCTGCTGGTCGGTGCGGATGCCGCCGGTGTAACCCTCTCCCCGTGGATTATCGTGCTGACCTTTTTGCTTGCCCTGTTTCTCTCGTTTGCCAAACGCCGGGATGATATCATTGTTCAAAAGGACGCGCCCCAAACCGCCGGCAAACCCATCCGCAAACCCATCGGTTACAACCTCAAATTCATTGACTCCTCGATGGTTATGACCGCCTCGGTTGTGGTGCTGGCCTATATACTCTGGACCTTTTCCACGGAAATTGCGGACCGGCTGGAGCAGGAGTCGCTTTACATGACGTCCCTTTTTGTGATACTCGGCATCCTCCGGTACATGTATATTACTTTTGTTGAAGAGAAAAGCGGAAACCCCTCGCTCATTCTGCTGCGCGACCGTTTTCTGCAGATCGTACTGGCGGGATGGATGGCAAGTCTGATCTGGATTTTGTATGTCTGAACCAGGTTTATATAGGATGTCTGCGGGATTCATCGTGCGAATCCTGACCATGTTTCTGATGATCCTTATCGTCGGAAGATTCATGATCGCTGTGGATTTCGTGCCCACATTGAACGACATCATAAGCATATTCAAAATTGCTTCTCTTGAGGGACCGGATCGCTGGGTGAATGGATTTTTCGGTCCGGGTTATACGCTGTTATATCTGCTGACCGGGGGATCGATGGCGCTCACGGCCGCAATATTTCTGCTGCTGACGGCCGTTTCTTTCTGGCTGATGTCCGGACTTTTTGCAACGGTACGGTTTCCGGCGGCCCTGTCCGAGGAGGCTTCAGGCACCGGTACCGTTTTATCCGCCACCGGCGAAACACCGCTTGCCGGAAGTATTCCCGCCATCGCCGCGTTCCTGATTCATCTGGTGCTGTTCGCCGTTCTCAAACTGAACTACTCGGACGGGGTTTTCCTGTTTCTTTTATCGATCGGACTTATGCTATTTCTCAGGTGCGTGATGTCGGACTCCCGCATTGGTGCGGCCGCATCCGCAGGTCTGCTCGCAGCCGGATTTTCTGTGCTGTTCCGGCAGCACGCACTGCCGTTTCTGCTGATATTCCTCACAGCCGCGGTTCTTTCTTCAGCGTACCAGTCCCGATTTGCGGACCGGGCAGCCGCATCCGCAGCAGACCCCGGACATTCCGCTGACCATCCTTCCGACGGATTGCCCGGGAGGATGACAAAAACGGTTCGCTCTGCGGCACCCTTGCTTGCGTATTCATGGGGATTGATTCTGATTCCGCTGGCGGGATTTCTGGCCATCACCGTCATCCATCCGGAAATCCGACCCGTCAGCTGGCAGAAATTCAATGTCTATCAATTTCTTTACGGAATGGACTGGTACCGCGTCGACCTGCTGCTTGCATCCGCCGGCTATCAGGAATTCAGCCTGCTTTCCGTTCTCGCCGATGATCCCGCCAGGCCGTTTCGCGCCGCCGCTGCAGCGGTGAGACCGTTGTGGCTGCCGCTTGTGCTGGTGCTGGCCATACCCGCCGGCGGATGGTTTCTGACCCGGCATTGGTTCCATGCAGCCGCATGTATCACGGCCATAATCTACATCCCGCTGATTCTTCCCGGGCTCGAGCGGGGACTCTATCCTGCAATGCTTGCCGCCTCGCTCTCTTTTGGCTTTCTGATCTGCGCCTTCCGGAAGCATCCCCGGATGCCGGCCGCTCTTGCCGCGATAGTGCTGATTGCCGGCGGACTCTCACTGCTTCACCTGATCCGCGAAGAAGTGCACCTCAGGGAGCAGAACCGCTATATGGAGCAGGAGCTCGAGCCGGCACTCAAACAGCTCGGAGCCACGGATGCCAACCGCATTATGAGCGATGACTACAATATCTGGTTCCGCAATTACAACACGCTGCAGGTCAACAATTTTCAGGGATGGCTCAACAAGCATCCCGCGTTCCGCGATTTTCAGCCCAACACCATGTTCAGGCAGCGGGATTTTGACAACAACGGGATACATTATATTGTTTACCTTACTGACGGATACATTGCCGGGGAGTACCCCGATGTGAGCTGCAGCGAGCACATCACACTCAAATATCATCATATCTGTAAACTGTGAACCCAAAATCTGACGTATGAGTGAAGACCGCCCCCCTGATCACAAACATCCTGTCAGCGGGTACGAAACAACCCTTTCGGGATGGGGACGTCATCCTGTGGTCCGGTCCCGGGTGGAGCCGGCATTTGACCGGCAAACCCTGAAGCAGAGCCTTCAGGCCGAAGGACAGCTGATTGCCTTCGGTCAGGGACGCAGTTACGGAGACAGTGCGCTCTCAGACCGGGTGGCGGATATGCGTCCGCTCGATCGTATGCTCAGCTTTGATGCGTCCGACGGGCTGCTTGTCTGCGAAGCGGGCGTGCTGCTGGCCGATGTCATCGGCACATTTCTGCCGCGCGGATGGTTTCTGCGCGTGACCCCCGGCACAAAATATACCACCATCGGCGGAGCCATCGCAGCGGATGTCCATGGGAAAAATCATCATAAAGCCGGCTGCTTCGGCACGTGGGTGAAGTGGATTGATCTCATGCTTGCGGACGGATCTGTCGTCAGATGTTCGACCGGACAGGAAACCGAACTCTTTCATGCGACATGCGGCGGGATGGGCCTAACCGGCATCATCATTCAGGCCGGGATACTCCTGCAGCCCGTCCCCTCGGCGAGCATCCGGCAGACGACCGTCAAAACGCGGGACCTGGCCGGGACATTTGAAGCCTTCGAAACCCACCACGATGCACCCTATTCTGTCGCATGGATCGACTGTATTTCCGGCGGAAGCAACCTTGGAAGATCGCTTATCATGCTGGGCGATTTTGCCGGTCCGGGTGACGCCGCCGGCGAATCCGGGCAAACCGAAACCCGCCGGGCACCATCGCAGCGAAAACGCACAATTGACTACACTCCGCCCGGACAGGGTGTGCGCATTCCGGATGCTTTTCCCGGATCGCTGCTGAACCGCCATACCATATCCCTTTTTAACGCTCTTTACTACCGAAAAGCGCCGCGGGGGCAAAGTTCCGGCAATGTCGGCCTGGATTCATTTTTTTATCCGCTGGATCGTCTCCGGAACTGGAACCGGATTTACGGCCGCAGCGGGATGATGCAGTATCAGTTTATCCTTCCCAAAGAGACCAGTTTCAACGGGATGGAGGAAATACTTGCTGAAATTACAAAAAGCAGGATGGGCAGCTTCCTTGCCGTGCTGAAGCTGTATGGCCCTGAAAATGATCACTACCTCTCCTTTCCCATGGAAGGATACAGTCTGGCGCTGGATTTCAAGATACAAAATGGCCTGCAGGATCTGTTTGATCGGCTCGATCGGCTGGTCATAAAATACAACGGACGGGTCTACCTGGCCAAAGATGCACGAATGAGCCGCAGGATGTTTGATCGGGGCTATCCCCGTGCGGACCGGTTTCGCAAGCTCAGGAAAGCGCTGGGGCTGGACAAAAAATTTCAGTCAATGCAGTCACTCAGACTGGGGCTGTGAATGTGACGAAAATGGACAGCAGATGATCTTCGCCGGCAGTCCGTTCCATCAGAAAACATACACTGATTTACCGAGGCAGCATTATGAAACAATCACGGGTTCTGATTTTAGGAGCAAACAGTGATATTGCCGTGGCGCTGGCGCGTCAGATGGCGCAGCTGGGGACCTCACTGTATCTCGCATCACGAAATATCGACGAACTTGAAAGAGAAGCGGCCAATTTGCGCACCCGGTATGATGCCGATGTCACGACAATACGGTTTGATGCCACCGATTACGAAAGCCATCCGGATTTTTATGCGGATCTTGATCCGGCACCCGACGGGGTGGTACTTGCATTCGGGCTGCTTGCTGATCAAAAAGCCTGCGGTGAAGATTTCGGTCAGGCCCGTGCTGTCATGGAAACCAACTACACAGGTGCGGCCCGGATTCTCGAGCTCGTTGCTGCCGATTTTGAAAAGAGGAAAAAGACGGCAGAAAACGATGAAGAAATCGCAGGAACTGCGGCAGCAAACCGGTTTATCGTCGGCATATCTTCGGTGGCCGGCGACCGTGGCCGGGCCGACAACTACACATACGGCAGCGCGAAGGCGGGATTTACCTCGCTGTTATCCGGTTTGAGACAGCGTCTGCATCCGCACGGAGTGCAGGTGCTCACCGTCAAACCCGGTTTTGTAGCGACCAAAATGACTGCCGGCAAACCTCTTCCCAAACATTTGACCGCTGATCCGGAGACAGTGGCCGGTGCCATTCTGAAAGGAATCCGCAAAAAAAAAGACGTGATCTATACCAGACCGGTTTGGCGGGTGATCATGAGTGTGATCAGGCACATTCCGGAGCCGGTTTTCAAACGAATGCGATTTTAATAATTGTAATAATAGTGCAAAATGTTGTGTTAAAAACGACTTCTATTTTAAGTAGATGAAGGTTTTACAATGATTATTAAAATATTTTAAAATATAACTTGACATTACATGGGGGGTAATATGTTGTTAACAGGTTTTCACGCACATGTTGCGCCGGACAAAATGATAGCCGGCCACGCAGGGATACAGGGCGCATCATGGGGCCGGCTGACAAATACCAGTCATTGACTGCGATTATCGACTGACGAGAGCATAGCCCAACCGCAAGAGGCAAACCACAGAGAGGGCGCCTCATGGCATATTTTTAGAAAATCAGCAGTTAAAACTGGAAAAATGATATACTTATTTATAATGTAAAAATTGGCAGACTAGTTACCACGCAACCTGATCAGGCTCGGTATATCGTTATGGTTCCGGATGCCTACCGTGATTACCCGGTTGATTTCAATATTTATTGGAAGGAAAAAAAAATGAGTACGCAACGTTTTACACTAAGTAATAAAGCCTTCAATATCTTCGGATCGGCCTTAGTAGTGTTACTCTTGCTGATACCGTCTGTAACCGTCGCTCAGTTTGCCGGGGGATCAGGCGCAAGAGTTCAGCATGATGTTCGCGCATCCGAGTCTGATGCTGAAAGTTCACGGGACTTCCGGAATAATCACGTTTTTATTCGCTTCTACGGACATAGTTTTCCCATGTCGATACAGTACCAGCGGTATCTGGGTTCCTTTCTGGGAGGCAATAGCTCTGTCACAGTTGGAAGTGGAGGCGGAGCCTTTGTTGATAATTACCAAACCATCAATATAGCTGCCTTGATCGAATACCCGCTTTTCTGGCGCTATTTTGCAGGGTACGGAGTTGGATACAACTACAGAGACGACAGAACTGAAATGGAGAACTACGACACAGGAGTTTCCCTTCATCTGAATCGAAGGGCATATGGAGAGGAGATCATCACCTATGGTTTTTCATTGAACTTTGGAGCCATTTTGTTTGACGAGGAGGGTGCCGAGATGAAGAATGATTTCCCATTTCTGATAAATGAAAGATTTATTTTTTCAATGGGCTTCCACTTTGGCCTGGGTTTTTAGTGCGATAATACGATAGGGTTTGGCCGACAAATACCAGTCATTGATTGTGATCATCGATCGATGAGAGCATAGCCAAACCGCCAAACGCAAAAAAAGAGAGCACGTCCATGGCTTTTTCCAACAGCGAGCACATTCAAGGGCAAAACGTGACCCGGGAAAATCGCAATCACATCATAAAAAGATACCAGGATATTTATTCTGATTAATTCAAAGAGTGGAAAAGTTCCGAAAATTGACAGCTTCATCATCATAGCTGTAATGGTTCTGCTGCCGGCCATCTCAATCGCCCGGTTTGCCGGCGGATCGGGTACAGAGCAGGATCCGTATCAAATTGAAACACGGGATCAGCTCCAGGCTATGGCTGACTCCGCCAATCTGGACAGACACTTCATCCATATCGCCGATATCGATGCTTCGGATACCGGAAACTGGAACGAAAGCAAAGGTTTTGAACCGATTGGGACGTACGGCGAAAATTTTTGCTCCACCTGCTTTGGTGGTTCCTTCGATGCAAGCGGCCTGTCCAGCGGCGTATTCATTTATCGCATCGAGGCAGGCGCTTATGTGATCTCCAGGAAAATGATGTTTGTGAAGTGAGGGGGGACACATTAACAATGCTGACACATAATAAGTAGTTATATCGCATAGCTCTTGCAATAAATCAAGAACCTTTTTAGTTTCATAATGAAACCACAACTTACTTATTTCATTATGCCAACGAATATTACCATTAAGGGAATTCCCGACGAGGTTTATCAAAAGCTTAAGCTGCAAGCGGATAAACATCATCGCAGTGTGAACAGTGAGGTCATTATGACCCTGAAAAAATCTCTTCAAAGTAGAATACATGATCCGGACATCCTTATTGACAGAGCCCGAAAACTAAAAAAAAGAGCTAAGGGTTCTTTATCCATTGAAGAAATTCAACAAGCGATTGATCAGGGTCGTCCATGATTGTTGCCGACACAAACCTGATTGCCAGTTTTTGGGTACCCAATAATATGGAGCAATTGGCCTATCAAAGCCTCAAAAAGGATCCCGAGTGGATTGCACCTCTGCTGTGGGTTTCTGAGTTCAGAAATGTTCTTTCCCTGTATTATCGCAAAAAGATCCTTGATTTATCTTCCATTTATCAGGCCATTGATGAAGCCGAAGAGCTCATGGGTACCAGAGAATGTTCAATCAATTCAAAGCAGGTTTTAACTTTGATGTCCGAGTCCACTTGCTCGGCCTATGATTGCGAATTTGTAGCCCTTGCATCTGATTTTGACATTCAACTCGTCACTTTTGATAAAAAAATTCTTTCTGAATTTTCTGCAATTGCGATTCATCCTGATGATTTCGTAGCTGGTTAGCCTGGTATTTTTTCTGCGATATAACAGGCAATTTCAAGCGGACGGGTTGAAAGTCTCTTGCCTTTCCCTGAGGGATTACCCCGCCGGTTAAATTGCGGGCCGTTAACGCTCTTTCTCAATACCAACTTATCATTTTTTCACGTTAAGTAATTATTTAGTACTTTAATTGTACGACATATTGTCCCCTAATTGCAAAACAATGGCTATATCCAATTTTTCTTTAGAGCAAGATATTCAACCTCTTTCGGATTTCAGAAAAAATGCTGCTGATTTTATTGGGCGTCTAAAGCGTGAAAAGCGATCAATAGTGCTGACTCAGCATGGTAAAAGTGCCGCTGTTCTTGTTGATGTTTCCGAATACCAACAAATGATTGATAAAATTACTCTCATGGAAGAACTCATGGAAGCAGACGGCCAAATTGCTCGTGGTGAAGTGATTGCTCATGAAGATGCTAAACAACTAATCCGTGAAAATCTGGCCAAGTGGAAGTAATCTGGACCAAACTTGCGATCCAAAGAGTTAATTCAAACGTAAACTATATCGATCAGTATAATTTCCAGGCGGCAAAAAAGTGGTCTGAGCTTATTTTTGAGAGAACAGATCAGCTCATTGAATATCCTGAATCAGGTAGAATTGTACCTGAATACAACCATCCCGATCTAAGAGAAATCATTGAAGGAAATTACAGAATCATATACCGAATTCGAAAACCGAAGCGAGTAATATACATCACAACGGTTCTCCATGTCCGGCAAAAACCGACCCAACCCGGCAAGTTATTTCGATAAGTTACCATATCACTCAGATACTCCAGAAATGAAGAAAGAACCTTTCGACGAATTTATCGAGAGCATCAAACAAGCCTACAAAATCCGAGTAGGTGAACTAAATGCTTCTCAATGAATCCAAGCGCGCTAACATACGAAACAACCGGGCGTGTGGGGCATTTCCGCCCCAGGATAACCGGCTGTCCACGCTGGTCATGCGTTTGCCGTGATAAAACAGTTACCCCAAGCTAAATGTGATTCTACAAAGACACATTCCCAAAGGAGGCTAAAATGAACAACTTTCTGTTTAAAATTACTTTAGTAAGCATTTTAAGCTTCGCCTTGGCAAGCTGTGATATATTTCAGGCTAACGATGAAAACCGACATTCTGTGGATTATCAATACATGCCTGGTGAGGTTTTAGTCACGTTGGAAGAAGAATTTAATGTGCAAGATTTAAGAACAGTATTAGAAAATCTCGAGGCTGAGTGGAACAGGTCATTGGCTGATGGACATGTAATTCAAGTTCGAGAAACCCGGGAGAAACGATGGGTTCAAAAATTGGAAGAGGAGGAAGTAATTCATAATGCGCAGCTTAATCGATTCGGCTATTCCTATTCAATTATAGCATCCGAATCCGGAAATTTTCCAATTATTGAAGATGATTCACTTAAAGTGGAGATCACTTATGGCGGATGCGGCCCCGGCCACGAATATTCATTGGAGTATGAAGCCAGGGGGGCTTCATCTTTTGATTTATGGCTATTCAAAAAAACACCCGATGAACCTTGCCGTGCAATTATCAGAGATACCAGAGCTTTTAAAATTCCTCAAGAATTAATGAATGCTCAAAATCTTGTATTGCTTAACCCGGTAAATGAAAGAATCATTTTGCGTGATTGATTTTTCTGCTCTTTTTTAAACTACGTTTAGACAATCATTAATACTATATAATGTTCTATATCAAGGGTTTGAAAAAGAGGGGCGGATGTACTTCGCCTGTTCACCACATCCTTCTCCCTGCCGGTTAAACGCGGAACCGTAAATACATCTGATCCCAACTTGCAGCTTCCTGATCATGACTGAGGCTCTTATATTCAGTCATGTCCAAATCCAAAGATGATAGACACCTTATTGTCGTAGCTGGTCCTGATGGGTCAGCAAAATCACTATTGCTTCAGAAACCCTTGAAGATAAAAACGTAATCTGCCTCAGTGCCGACGATATCGCCTTGCAAGTTTCTCCGGAAAACCCGCAAGCTGCCAGAAGTTAAGCTGGAAAAGTGTTTTCCAGACGATTAGAGTACTCTGTTTTACAAAGTGATAGTTTCTGATTGAATCAAACTGACGGGGCCCTTGCTGTTGTCAAATGCAATTCTGTAGAGAATGCTTGCCCCATTCTCTGAGGGTTGCGTTACTGCTTCAGGTTAAAACTTTTGCGTTATACCCAGCTTTAGAAAGGACATTGTCAAGTAACATATTCCAATTCCCCTCTGCTACCAGCAGTTTAATTTATGAGTTTCTAAATCCATTAAAAATGGAGGCCTGTCCATCCTGACAGACGCTTGATTATGGCGTCCAAACAGCTTTTCGGGCTTTTTTACAAAACTCTGTTCTGTAACTGTTCACTAAAGTGTGAACTATCCCAGATCTTTTAACGGCCTGCCACCCTGTTTCCCAATCAATTTGACGGGTTGGAACTACCCCTGTTTTACATTACGGGCTTACAGGATGGGGCCATGAATAACTTTTGCTTTTCTTCGTCATCTGGCCTTTAAAACCTTTATACGGCTGATTTTTCGCTAGAACGTACCACACAATGCGCGAGAGTTCTTTGGCTACGATGGTGCGGGCAACTTTGGGACCCTTGCGGCGCCTGAGCTTGTTATAAAACTTCTTCACCTCACCGTAATTCGTATAAGCCCCAATTGCCGCTTGGCCAAAGGCAATTTTCAGATACTTGTTGCCATCTTTGGAACCGGTTTTATGGCGTTGCTTTCCTCCACTGTCATTGCTGCCCGGTACCAGACGGCAGTAACTGGCAAACTGCTTGTCGGAAGGAAAACGGGTAATATCACCGACTTCAGACAAAATGGACCAGGCACTTACTGGTCCGATACCCGGAATTTCCATCAATCGTTTAACTTCTTCACGGTACCAGAGTTGCCGGTCAATGGCTTTTTCAATCCGATCTATGGAATTCTGCATCTCTATGACCTGGTCGATGCTCAGACTTGCCTCCAGCCATGCTTCATCCGGAAGATGATTCCTGAGAGACATGCGTAAATTTCTGACATTTCGCCAGTCGGAGGATTTTACCGTCAGGTTGTAACGTGTAGCAATACTGTAAGTAAAGTTTTGGAACTGATTTCGTTTAAGAATCCACCGAAGTCGAGCCCGGGTCAATTCACGAAGTTCTCGTTGCCGCTTTTCGGATTTCCAGCTTTCCGGAACCAGTCCAGTGCGCAACAGCTCGGCGAGCATATGCGCATCCACAGAGTCGGTTTTAACCTTAGCATAAGAGATGGCCTTGAGCATTTTGGCATGGGCCAGTTTCAAGGTTATGCCCTTATGGCGAAACCAGTCGTCAAGCCAATACCAGCTGCTTGTACTTTCAACAACGGCTTGTGCCGGATGACTGATCTTTGAAAAAAAACGATCTAATGCCAAGGAACAGCAACGAATGCTTTCCAGTTTCAACAAATCACCGTTGTCATTTACCGCGGCAAGCGTCATATTGCGAGTATGTAGGTCTATTCCGATGTGTATCATGGCGTCCTCCATTATGTTTCATTTCGGTTATACTGAGTACTGAAATGTAACAAAGGGGGACGTCCTTTTTTAAAAGATCAATTTATACCCCAATTGCTGATACCGGGCCTCCAAGATTCGACCTAAAGGTTAGAAAAGGAGAAAAGATTGTTGTAAAATATCCTGCCATGCCAAAAGGAGCACGTTATGACGAGTCTGGTCAAAATAAGTTTAGATATCATCTGGGGTTGTGCAGTGAACCAGACCTGGCCTCTTTCTTATCTGAGAAAAATCGTATTACACCAACGTTTCGATTACTAAGTGAATAACCAACCATACGGTTGGACAGACTTTCGCCCGCCCACTACATCCTCACCGAGCCGGTTAAATGCTGGCCATTAGCCTGCCCGGTGAACTGGCATTGGATCAGAACTATCCGAACCCCTTCAATCCATCCAACTAAATCCGGTTCGCCATACCTGAACAGGCACACGTAACGCAGACGGTTTACGATGTTCTCGGTCAGAAGGCAGCTACACTGGTCGATGAAACCCGCTGAGCCGGCTGGCATGATGTGACTTTCGACGCAAGCGGCCTGCCCAGCGGTGTATTCATTTATCGTCTCGAGGCGGGCGCATATGTGATCTCCTGGAAGATGATGTTTGTGCAGTGAGGAGACACAGCAGTAATTTTGACATATAATAAATAGTTAAACCTCTGCCCCACCCCTTTCTATTTCGAATAATTATTTTTCGGTGTTCACGTTTTTGTTAACTTGGGCAGATGAGAGAAGTCATATTCTATAAAACACAATCTGGCAAATCACCTATCGCTGATTTTTTAGACTCGCTAAATGCCAAACAAGCCCAAAAAGTCGCCTGGGTGCTTAGCCTGATTGAAAACTCTAAACGCGTCCCTAAAGAATATTTCAAAAAACTAACCGGTACCTCTGGCATTTGGGAAGTCCGGGTTCAATCTGGATCAAACATTTTTCGTCTACTCGGTTTTATGCACAACGGGCGGCTAGTTATACTTACCAACGGATTCCAAAAAAAGTCACAGAAAACACCGAAGAACGAAATCCAGATTGCTGAACAACGAAAATCGGATTACTTACTTAGGAAAGGAGAATCATTATGAGCGATTTAGAAGCTTATATCCAGGAACGGAAAAAGGCAGATCCCGAATTTGCCAAAAATTTTGAATCCGGCTATCAAAAGTTTAAAATCGGCGTCATGCTCAAACTTGCCAGAGAAGATGCCGGATTAACACAGGAAGAAGTCGCACAAAAACTGAACACCAAGAAGTCTGCAATTTCCAGAATTGAAAATCATGCCGAGGATATCAGGCTCTCTACGCTGGAAAAATACGCAAGGGCCTTTGGCAAAACCTTGAAGCTTGAATTACAGGACTCTTCAGAGGTTTAACAAGGCGTTAACCGTACGGGTGGACGGACTTCGCCCGTCCACAACATCCATCTCCCCGCCGGTTAAACGCGGGGCCGTTAGAGCATTTAAAGTCCATGCTTGTAATAATTCGCTTAAAATGATACTTTAGTGATACTATGAAAACAGAACTTGTCACCACACTGAAACGTCAAGCCACAAAGCTTCTGGACGAACTCAAACGGGAGAAGGAGCCTGTTTTGATCACAGAGCATGGCAAGCCTTCTGCTTATCTTATTGATGTGGAATCATTTGAAAACTTACTTCGCAGGATGAAACTCCTGGAAGGTCTTGCGAGAGGCGAAAAAGCTATCCTTGAAGATCGCGTAGTGACACATGAAGAGGCCCAAAAGAAAATGAGTCGATGGCTCAAATAATCTGGACGGAACCGGCACTTCAAGAACTCGATGATATTGCTGATTACATCTCACTGGACAATCCGAAAGTTGCCAGGAATCTTGTTCGCAGTGTTTTCAAACGTGTCGTTCAACTACGTGAATATCCAAAATCAGGAAAACCTGTAGAAGATCTGGAAGAGTCCACTTATCGCAGGTTATTGGTTTCGCCTTGCCAGATTTTTTACAGAGAAGAAAATAACCGGATCTACATCATCCACATAATTAGAGATGAACAATTACTTCATCTTGATATTCTCAGGAAGCGTTAAATACGAAGGATTTCAACTCAGTTAAGGAAATCTCGCTGCTGAACATTTAAATCATTCATGCGGCTAACACAGCAAATCAAGCTGTCGCGTCTGGGCTTTGTTTTTTTACTTCAAATACTTAGCCGTGCCGCTTTGCCAGGCTGTTACGTTTCCTCATGCTTTCCATAATTTTTCGGCTCAATCAATTGCTTTACACGACGTTTTCAATCAACTTGGACAAAAACAACTAATAAACGTCATGACGGTGGATAGGGCATTAATAGGCGAGCTTTCTCAGCTCAAAAAAAGCGAAAAACTGATTTTGGTTGAAGCTTTGTGGGACTCAATTGCATCAGACCCATCGGATGTGGAAGTTCCGGATCATCATAAAGCAATTATTGAAGAACGGCTTAAAACGCTTGAAAAGGACAAAAAAACGGGATCAAGCTGGGAGAAAATCCGTCCAAAATATTTATAAGCTACTGTGCCTGTATCGCTAATACTTACTGAAAAGGCAGAAGTAGATTTAGATGATTCTTACCGCAGGACGTACACAAGATCAAGTACTTGAAGAACTTCCTGTCCTTGAACCTGATGATTTCAAAGCAGCACTTTTAAAAAAGTAAAAATTAATTTGACGTTGATGGGGGGCGGAGTAATATTTTGTAAATACGTTTTTTGCACATGCTGCGCCGGGCAAAATGATAGCCGGCTACGCAGGGATACTGGGCGCATCATGGGGCCGGCCGACAAATACCAGTCATTGATTGCGATCATCGATAAAAGAGGGCATAGCCAGACCGCCTTACCATTATCTTGCAGTAACGTACTACAAACTACAGGCTGAACACCATGAGTTCTAAAACTATTCTCATTATGGCAATTTTGGTAACTGCAGCTGCTTGCGATTTCATCAACAGCTCAGATGAACCTGATTCTGATATATTTGGTGCCTGGTACAATATTGAATCTACCGGGCATGAAGGTCCGTCGCCTGAACTGCGGATCACCGGCTGGTACATTTCTGATGAAAGTCAAACCGAAGGGCTGTCAGCCGGGTCCGTCCATCCTGTTGGGATTAATGGTAACTCCGGACAGGCCGCATTGATTGACTCCCGGTATACCCCTTCTCATGAACTGCAAATACATGAAATCACTTCGGACAAAATCATAGTTGAGTATATAGTCCACAGTAATCTTGCCTCGTCGATGGGCATGCATAAAACGGATCATCCTGATGCTGTGAGTGATCTTGTTCTGGAAATAGATACTGTCGCATATAAACTTACCGAGACGCAGCTAATCCTTGATGGCCGCTATTACAAGGGTACTTATAATCGAACTGCACTTGGAAACAAGCTTTCCGATCCGGCAGGGTCTGAGTTTACGGTCTCAATCAATGGCGATGTGCACGAAAACCTGAGAATCTCTGAGACTGTGCCATCAGCTTACATCAGCAAATTTTCCGAAAATGATTTTCGGATTATCTCCCGAATGGGCTGGAACAACATTGCTATTGACATTCCAGGATTTCACGGTCCTGGCACGTATATTTTAGGAAAAGAACAAGCATCTGTGACTCCAAGGGGTTTTGACACACTTTCTCCTTCCTTTGTAACAGTTTCTGATTCATCCGGATATGTTACAATTGAAAACATCGATCCGGACAATGCCACTGTCACCGGTAATTTCGAATTCACAGCTTTTATGGGAGACAGTAATGAAGACTCTGAATTGTCAATATCCCTGAAAAACGGGAGCTTCGGCCTCCCGCTATTCGATTAATTCAAAGATTGCAATAAAGCATGCGCATCAATCTGGTTTTTGGGAGGTTTCCGCCTCATTATAGCCGGCTGTCCGCGCCGGCTGTGCGTTGAGCGTTATAAATCAGCACCTTTTAATAAAGAAAACACCTATAAGCCAAATGACTAATTCCCTTTGCACTTTATTGTGATAACTTCATATTAAAACAGGCGGATACTATGAAAACAAACTTGTCAACTCGCCCACTCTTGGTCTTGTTTTTGTTCTTATTGAGCTTCTGTTCAAACACCGTTTCCCCTGAACAAGAAGGCATATCAATTGAAATCAAAAGTCAAAATCAAGAACTCTCTATTGAAGAGAAAATCGAGTTTATCCTTCACAATAGGACGAATAGCATGTTGTATCTTGAGTTCTGTGGATCAAATATGACTTATATTATAGAACAAAAAGACGAGGATGAATGGACAGGTTATTCCGGACAAGCTGACCCCCTGTTCCGGAGCAAAGTGACCCCCCATGGGCATGGCAGTGATTAGCTCAAGGCTATGACAATATTACAGTTTTTTTCTCATGCTTTCACCTTTTAATTCAATTCGGTGCGAAGTGTGTATTAACCGGTCCATCATGATTGGGCGGCAGGGTTTGTTGCAGTAATTATAACAGCGAAAAAAAATGAAGATTACCATGCCGTTACCCCGCATCGTTCATTACACTATTCTGACCATGCTGATGTTCCTGATAGGCGCGCTGCCTGCCGGTTTCGATCATCAGGACCGGAAAGAACACCTTGACCGGCAAGGCCGCCTTGATCACAGATCGGATTACATCATGGATTCCATATCCGGTGGAAATTTCAGCGATTATGTATCAACCCACATCACCGAAAAGGACCGCTGGGCCCTGTCTATGAGGACCTTTGGCAGCTTCCACAATTTCATGCACGAACTCATGACGCAAATGGTCCGCCACGGGGAGAACGAGCATCTTGAGCGCGGAGAGACTCCGGATTTTTCAAATCGGATTTCGGGTGGACAATGGAGTGACTACCGGCAGACTCTGGAGGATGCAGGGGATGATTCGCCATGGTATGAGCTCGTTAGAATCACTGAAATCATGCACGACCGCGTCCATCATGCCATGGCCAGATCCCTTCTGTATGATCACCATGTGCACAGCCGTGACGCCGACCCTGAAGACTATCTGCGCGGAGACATCCTGGATTTCGGCGAGGGCATCCCGGACCCGGATGAGCGTTCGATTAATACAGCCTCGCTGGACGAGTTCCGCGAGTGGGCCTGGCGCTACGATGCCGGCACCCCGGAATTCCACAGTTCGGTGCAGAAAATGGCGGTTTTCGCCCACATGCTTGACGACATGCTGACCCAGTGGCTTGAGTATGGTGAGGAACATTCGGATCCGGACTGCAGTCCGGCTGACGGTAATGAGTCGCTACGAAGTGCTGCCTGGCCGAATTATGCGCAACAGATAGTCGGCTGCGAGGATCCCCTGTGGCGGGAATTGGTACTGGTAAGCGACCTGATGCGCGACCGTATCCACCACATGATGTACAAGTTGATGGCCTATGCAGACTGATAACCCCTCCACCACAACCGGCATGCCACAGGCCAGGATCTCTGCGGTGCCGGATAGCCGGGTTTTTCTCTTGTTTGACCTGATTTGTAACCCGGTCGATTCACCTGAGAACTTCTAAGCACCCGGTAATACTCAGATATCCGGCTCTCTGTTTCATGCTCAAAACTCACATACTCGATCCATTTATATCCAGGTTTCAGCAAAAAAGCGATGCCTAAAGTCTGTTCATCCGGGTATTACCAACCACCTGTTGAGTTTGTCGTGATTAAACTCACATGAGAGGCCAGTGGCTATAATCTTGCAGCAATGTAACGGCCCTGCAATTATATGGTGATTTTATAAATTTTTGAGCATCACGCGGCATAAATCAGAGTTTTGGATGAATCTACCTCTTTCTGGAAAATTGGGTTCCTGATTTTTTTAATAGTAACCAGGTCAACAGGTCTCTGGTAAATTTCTTCAAGTCGTTGCTTGAACCCCATATACTGCTCAAATGCACCCTGATACCCCTTGCGATCAAATTCAACTAAAAAATCAAGATCGCTTTTATCAGACATTGCACCTCTGACTGCTGACCCGAAAACATATAGTTTCTTGACCTGGAATTCTTTACAGGCCTGTTCCAGCTTTGATGTTTTAAGGTTAGCAATGTTCATAATATACTGGTATGAGGTGATTTGTTGTATTAACGTAGCCAAAAACATCAAAATTTCAAAGTTGGTAAACGGGGTTGGGACTAAAGCAGCATGGGTGTCAGGGATTGTTGTATAACCAGGTATAGTGTGTTAAAAAAATGTTACACCTTGGCCACACCAACAAAAAAAGCCATATAGCACTGATAGACAGCACTATATGGCTCTGTATGAGAGCCGAAGATCGGACTCGAACCGACGACCTACGCTTTACGAGAGCGTCGCTCTACCAACTGAGCTACTTCGGCTTGAATGACAAAAATACACAGAAATTTGTCTATAAGGCAATGTATCTTACGGCTGTTTTGAAATCTCTTCAACGAAATAAAACGAAATAAACTTCCCTATGATTGCACTTGCCCTTCTTGTATGTACCGTTATTGTGACCATGGTCGCCTGGTTTGTTGTGCCACAGTGGCAATACCAGGGCATGCTCAAGCCCTACGAAGCCTGGCGGGAAGGGAAGTGGCATCAGCTCATAACCTCCGGATTTCTGCACGCCGACGGCACGCACCTGCTTCTGAACATGTTTGTGTTCTTCTTCTTCGGACCGGTACTGGAGCAGGAGATCGGAATGTCGTCGTTTCTGATCCTCTATTTTACGGCACTTGTGGCATCCAGCCTTCCTACCCTCATCCAGGAGCGAAACAATCCGCGATATGCCAGCCTCGGAGCCTCAGGAGCCGTAGAGGCCGTTCTTTTTGGCTATATCGTCATGTTTCCGCTCAACAATATCTACTTCATATTTATTCCTGTCGGAATACCGGCCATCGTATTTGGCGGACTTTTCCTGGCCTACAGCTATTATGAAGCCCGGCAACGCCGCGACAATGTCAATCATGTCGCCCACATTGCCGGAGCACTCTACGGCGTTGTCTACACACTGCTTTTTGTACCCGGCGCATTTTCGCGATTTCTGGAAAACTTCGGGCTGTAGTTTTGTCAGCTGAGCGTTCAGCGGAGGACTGCAGTATTGTCAGCTGAGTGTTCAATGAAGGGCTGCATCATTGGACGCTGAGTATCCTGCGGAGAACCGCAGCTTCGTCATCTTTGAGCTCACCTGACGGCAGCAGTATTATCAGCCGTGTGTTCTGCGGAACTCCTGCATGAACTCGACCAGGGCCTCAACGCTGGCCTGAGGACACGCATTATAAATACTGGCGCGCATGCCACCGACACTTCGGTGACCTTTCAATCCGCTCATTCCGGCTTTTTTGGATTCTTCAATAAATGTTTTTTCCAGTGCCTCATCTTTGAGCCGGAAGGTAACGTTCATCAGTGACCGCGAGGCTTTGTCAGCCGTACCCGCATAAAAATCATCCCGGTCGATTTCATCATACAGTATACCCGCTTTTTGCTGATTCAGCCGGTCCATTGCCTCGAGACCTCCTTTGCTTTCAATCCACTCCAGTACATAATTGAAGATGTAGACACCGAACACCGGCGGAGTGTTGAAAAGCGTTCCGACCTGTGTCGGATAGGAGAGCATGCTGGAGACATTCTCGCTCCGGGCTTTTTCCAGCATATCTTTGCGCAGGATGACAATAGTCAGTCCCGCCGGTCCCGCATTTTTCTGCGCGCCGGCATAAAGCACGCCATAACGATTTATATCGACCGGACGGGAGAGAAAGTCTGACGAGGCGTCACAAGCCAGCGGCAACCCGTCGGAGGCCGGTTCGTTGCGAAACTGCGTCCCGAAAATGGTATTGTTCGATGTGAAATGGACATATTCTCCTTTGCCGGAAAAGTTCAGTTCCTCATCCCCCGGAACCCTGTTGAAATTGCTGTCCTCGGATGAAAACGCTATGTGAACATCGCCAAATACTTTGGCTTCCTTGATCGCCTTTTTTGACCAGGTACCCGTATTGATGTAATCAGCAGTCTTGCCGGTATTGAAGTTATAGGGCACCATCAGAAACTGCAGACTGGCGCCGCCCTGATAAAACAGGATCTCATAGTCATCACCCAGTCCGAGAAGCCTGGATAAACGTTCCCGGGCCTGGCGGTCCACCTCGGTGTATTCCGGCCCGCGATGGCTCATTTCAATAATGGAAGCTCCGGCACCCTGGTAGTCAACAAGTTCTTCCTGAGCTTTTTGCAATACTTCAAGCGGAAGTGCGGCCGGACCGGCACTGAAATTATGGGCTCTCTTCTGTTTCATGATCGTAATGGTTTAGAGTCGAAGTAAATGGTGGAATGCGATCCGGAGCAGGCTGCCGCCTGCTTTCCGTTACCTAAAAGGTATGCACAAGAAGTCCGGAACGCAATTTTGGTTCGAACCATGTTGATTTTGGAGGCATAAGCTGCCCGTTGTCAGCAACCGCCGTCAACTCTTCTATGCTGGTCGGATACATACTGATGGCGAGGCCGGCTTTCCCTTCATCCACAAGCCGTTCCAGCTCCTCTGTCCCGCGGATGCCGCCCACAAATGAAATGTTGGGGTCGGTGCGCTGATTTTCTATGCCAAGCAGGGGCAGCAGGATGTGTTTGTGAAGCCTCGAAACATCGAGTTTTGCTACAGCATCGTCATCAGAAGCTCCGGGCAGCTGCAAGCCGTACCAGCGTCCGCCGGTGTACAGGCTGATGTTTCCGGGCTCTTGCGGAGCAGGATGCACATCCGCGGTCAGCTCAAATGACGCTCCCAGTTTTTCAAGGAAATCCTGCGGTATGTTATGTATGATGCGGTTGTAGGAGAGAATCCGCATTTCATCCATCGGAATGATCACTGCCGGAAAAAACTCGAATTCTTCATCACCGTAGTCTCCGTCCCGGAGTTTTTCGGCAACACGGGAGGCGCTTTTGCAGCGATGGTGTCCGTCGGCCACATACAGTTTTTCCACATTCCGGAATGCATCCACGAATGCCCGTGGATCACGGACCTGCCAGACCCGGTGAATGACCCCGTCAACGGCGGTAAAAGAGTAGACCGGATCGGTAGTCGAAAGTACCTTGTTGGTCAGTCTGGTAATGTCATCATCAGGTTCGTAAGTGAGCATGACAGGTTCAGCGTGCGCGCGCTGGGTGAGAATATGGCGGGTACGGTCGTCCTCTTTGTCGGGGCGGGTCAGTTCGTGCTTCAGGATGCGTTCTTCGTCATAATCTCTGACAGAAACGCAGCTGTACAGTCCGGTCTGGGTATGAGTGCCCATTTGTTGTTGATAGAGGTACAGCTGTGGCGTATCTTCCTGAACCAGCACGCCGCTGTCCTGCATTTTTTTCAAATTTGCGGCTCCGGTCTGATACACCTGATCGTCATACAGATCAGTCTCTTCAGGGAGATCGATTTCGGGACGTATGACGTGCAGAAAGCTGTCCGGACGACCTTCGGCAAGCTGACGGGCTTCTTCGGTATCGATGACGTCATAGGGAACACAGGCTGCCTGCTCGACCAGTTCGGGTTTGGGGCGCCAGGCTTTGAACGGGTGTATGTGAATCATATCAGTTTTAATGGTGAGGTATTGAAATCGGCATGAAGCTTATGGTTGCTGGCGTTAAAAATACGAATTTGATTGTCAATGTGAACCCGGCCTGACCGGGTGATAGCGCTTTTATTTTTAATAATTTTTTGAACGTAACAACGAGGTAATAGTATGTCTGACAAGTCTGCTGAAAACAAAGAACAACAAGTAACTCCGGAACAGCAGGATCAGGTCCTGTTCATGATGCTGGTCCAGCAGCACGAGCAAATCGCCATGATGGGCCTGGGCGAAATGGAAAATCCCACTACGGGAAAAAAGGAAAAGGATATCAAAGCTGTCAAATATGCCGTGGATACACTGACCATGCTGGAAAAGTACACGTCCGGTAATCTGACGGATGAAATGACGGCTTATCTCTCCGACACACTTAAGAAACTCAGGCTGAAGTATGTAGATGCTTCAAAACAGGAGGGATAAACGGGTGAGGGATCAGATGTCGGATCAGATGCCGCACGAAGGAGTCACCGGGGAAATAACGGCCGGCGGAGGTGTTGTCTACCGGCGTAATGGCAGCTCTGTGGAAATACTTGCCATGGTTCGGCGGGGTGTGTGGGACCTGCCGAAGGGCAAAGTGGACAGCGGTGAGTCTGTAGAAGATGCCGCCCTCAGGGAGGTTGAAGAGGAGACCGGGTGCAGCGACTTGAAGATAACGTATGCTCTGGGCCCGACAGTGCACAGCTACCGGGAGAACGGGGTCAATATAACCAAAACGACATGGTGGTATGCCATGCAGTCCGGCAGACCCGAATTGCAGCCGGAAGAGGGGGAGCAGATTGAGCTGCTGGAGTGGAAGGAACTCGACGAAGCGTTTCAGCTGCTCTATTTTGATAATCTGAAAGAGGTGCTTTCGCGGTTTGCACTTGCAGAAATCAACGGAGCAGTCTGAAACGGCTGAAACGGCAAAACCTGAGCACGCGCCGCTCTCTGAGCATGTGCCGAACTGATTCAGACAAATATTTGCTGCTTATTTTTCTGACTAGTTTTGCAGACGGAACATGACAGGCAACTGAAACTGTACCCTGACCGGGCGTCCGCGCTGCCTTCCGGGAGTCCATTCAACAGCCTGAATGGCTTCAATAGCCGCTTCATCAGCACCGCCGCCGATACCTCTTACGACTTGTGGATCGGTAACCCGGCCCTCTTCATCGACGATGAACTGGATGACAACCCGTCCTTCGATTCCGGCCCGGCGAGCCGCGTCGGGGTATTGGAGAGCATCGTATATGGCCTGCATTCCTCCTGCAGGTTCCGGCATGTCTTCAACAACCTGAAATACTTCCGGCTCTTCATCTTCTTCATCATCATCGGGCGGAGGCGGGGGAGGCATGTCCATCGGCGCATCCAGATCCATTTCGGTATCCAGGTCAAAGTACTGGTCTTCCATTATCTCATCATCAGGCACCGGCTCTGGTGAAGGCGGCCGTGGCGGAGGCGGAGGAGTCGTTTCCTGTTCCGTCTGGATTATTTCCTCCATTTCGATGATCTCCTGCTCTTCCTCGGTAAAAGACAGGTCAGAACGAAAATCCAGATTGGCCTTGAACATCACAATGAACACAATGAGCGTGAGTATCAGGCCGACCTGCATATTTATAATGTAGCTTCTGCGAAGATCAACGCGCGGTTTTTTTCTTTCTAAGGCAGACATGGTTTATGAAAATCTCATTCCGATTTTAAGCAAGTTCAAATAAAAGGAAAATGCCAGTTTAATGCAAACCACACTTTCGCTTAACGTAACATACTCCCTTCTTATTTCCGGTTAACTAATCAAGGTGTTTGTTTACTTTTTCCTTCTCAGGTAATTCCGAACGGGATGCAGAAGCAAATAAGCAGTAAAACATCCCAGCGAATTTGCAGCAATATCACCCCAGCTGGCCGTTCGCCCTCCCGGAAGCAGATATTGCATTCCCTCAATCAGTGCACCGAATGCAATGCCGGCTACCATTAACAGAAAAAGATTGATGTTCAATTTTTCCTTGTAAACAATCATATATAGACCAAGGAAAAAAGTCCAGCCGCCAAACATGCCGAAATGACCGGCTTTGTCATAGGAAAATAGACGTGCATCGGGTATAGCGTCCGACGGCATCAGTGTCAGCGCCAGCATGGTCAGTGTCCAGAGAACAAAGACAGGCGGGATGACAATTCGTAAAATCCGGTAGCGCTGAAGTAAGTCTGTCATGTAAAATCTGATGGTTCCGGAAACGGTTTGCCCCTCGAGACAATCTCGTTCCATTTGTGATATCCGTATACAAGCGCAGCCTCGCTCCCTCTTGATGGCTGACTCGTTCTGCTCAGAAACGCAGCGAGGTTTCCTGCAAGTATGTCACCGAATCCCGCACGGGCAAAAATGGTGGAATCATAAGGTGTCAAAATGGTTTTCTTCTCCTCAGCAGAATGGACAATCACCGGATTGCCCTTCGCAAGCACAGTGGCGCCGGTTGACTCTGAATATGAAATAGCCGCCCGGAGCCTGTCAGAATCATCGCCGGAGCCGGTATCGGTCAGTGCTTTCAGCTCTCCCGGATGTGGAGTCAGAACAACCGGTCCTTTTTCGCTCCGTTCTTTCAGCAGGGCACCCGCACCAGCAAGACATCTCAAGGCATCCGCATCGATGACCAGCGGGCCCTCGCTGCGCCGGATAATTTCCCGGCAGAACGCCATTGTTCCCTCATTCCGGCCTATACCCGGCCCTATGACGGCTACACCCGGTTTTTCTCTCAGAGTGTTCAGTACCTGTTCGATGTGATCCGGAGTGAAGTGATGATCCGTATCACCACCGGCGGGATACCGGATAATGGACGGAGTTTCTAGAGTGGCGGCGGTTTGCCATCCGGCCGGATGAATCAGGGATACCGCGCCCAGTCCCAGAGTCCAGGCGGCCCGCGCCGTGTATGCCGGAGCCCCTGTGAGTCCGGGCGACCCGCCGATGACATGCACCACACCGTTATTATATTTGTGGCTTCTGCGGGAGGGCGGGGTGTGAAGAAGGGCTTCGGTTGCCTCCCGGTTCATCTCTGCCAGCCTGACCGAAACAGAATGTTTGTAGCGGTTCGGAAAGGGCAGGGAGGCAAGAACCCTGGTTCCTGCGCAGTCGGGACCATCCCCCAAATAGCATCCGAGCTTGTTTAGTCCGAACTGAATGGTGGTTTCTGCCCGCACGGCTGTACCAAGTGTGCGGCCGGTGTCGCAGTGAATCCCGGAAGGGATGTCAAGAGCACATACGGGGATACCGGACCGGTTCATCTTGCCGATAATATCTGAAACCGGTTGCCGCACCTCTTTGTCAATCCCCGTACCGAAAATGCCGTCAACGATCAGGTCGAAGCCGGAAGGATCCTGCCAGTCCTGCCAAACCGCAATCTTTTTCCCGCTGATTCCGGCCAGTTTCAGAAGACGGTCGTAGTTTTTTTGTGCGTCATCGGAGAATCCGTCCGTTCCCATCACCGGATATATCGCCGCGTGAATTCCGTAGTCAGTGAGCAGCCGTGCAATTACAAATGCATCACCGGCATTATTGCCTTTGCCGCAGACAAACAGTACGGAATCGCCGGGGATCAGTTTCTCCTTCAGCAGATCGGCAGCTCTGCTGCCTGCAATTTCCATCAGGGTCTCACCGGGCAGTCCGAGCTCCTCGATGGTCAGACGGTCAATTTCCCGGCTTTGCGCGGCCGTTGCCAGGAGCAAGTCGTAATGATTTATGCCGGAATTCTGCATCGAAGTGTAACGTGTGTGATCAGTAAGACCGGGCAAATAGCACGGGATACGGTGAATCCTTGCCGGTCACCATGCATTTCCCCGGATTTTTTTCGGGTTTGAGCGGCAGGCACCGGATAGTTGCCTTTGTGTCGTTCTTGATCTGTTCTTCGGTTTCGGCGGTGCCGTCCCAGTGGGCATATATAAAACCGCCCTCGCTGTCCAGAATCTGCTTGAATTCGTCGTATGTTTCTGCGGTGCGGGTCTGTTCCCGGGTGCGTGTCCTGGCGGCACTCAGCAGGTCTGACTGAATGGTGTCAAGAAGTTCGCGGACTTTTTTTTCAATGTTTTGCCTGTCGGTAAGCTCTTTTTCCATGGTGTCACGCCGGGCAATTTCAACCTTGTCGTTTTCGACATCCCGCGGACCGACGGCCAGTCTCAGGGGTGTGCCTTCCACTTCGTGCTGGGCAAATTTCCACCCCGGCTTGTACTGCTCGCGGTCGTCGAACCGGACCCGTATGCCGGCATCACGCAGCGGGGCAAGCAGGCTGTTTCCGTACTCCATGACACGGGATTTTTCATCATCGTTGCGCCAGATCGGGACAATGACTACCTGAACCGGAGCAAGCCGCGGGGGCAGTACCAGTCCGTTGTCATCGGAATGGGTCATGATCAGGCCGCCGATCAGCCGGGTAGAGACCCCCCAGCTGGTTGCCCATACGTATTTTTCTTTTCCGTCCTGATCCTGGAAGCGGACATCAAACGCTTTTGCGAAGTTCTGGCCCAGGAAGTGGGATGTTCCTGCCTGAAGCGCCTTGCCGTCCTGCATCATCGCTTCGATGCAAAATGTTTCGACAGCACCAGCGAACCGCTCCGAAGCGGTCTTGACGCCGGTTTCTACCGGCATGGCCATGTAGTCTTCGGCAAAAGTACGGTAGACTTCGAGCATCCGGTGTGCTTCTTCGAGGGCATCTTCCTCGGTAGCATGAGCGGTATGTCCTTCCTGCCACAGAAATTCCATAGTTCTCAGAAACAGCCTTGTGCGCATTTCCCACCGGACGACATTGGCCCACTGATTGATCAGCACGGGCAGGTCGCGGTAGGACTGGATCCAGTCCCGGTAGGTATCCCAGATGATGGTTTCCGATGTGGGACGCACGATCAGCTCTTCTTCCAGTTTGGATGCGGGGTCTACGCCGACGCCATCATCCGTATTGACCAGGCGGCTGTGGGTGATAACGGCGCATTCTTTGGCAAATCCCTCCACATGCTGCGCTTCCTTTGAAAGAAACGACTTGGGTATGAATAACGGGAAGTAAGCATTGCGGTGGCCGGTCTCTTTGAACATCCCGTCGAGTCCGCGCTGCATGTTTTCCCACAGTTCATAGCCGTTGGGCTTGATAACCATGCATCCGCGAACGGGAGAGTGGGAAGCCAGCTGAGCTTCGCGCACCACATCGAGATACCACTGTGAATAGTCCTTGCTTCTTGCCGTGATTTTTTTTGCCATAGTGCTGCGTCCGGATATAATAACTGTTTTGAATGATACGGATTTGTACTGTTGCTGCTGTTGTTGCTGCTTTTATGCGTTTCAGAAAATAATGGTTTCCTGCTCCAGTTGCATGGGTTTAAATGTATGGATTTATGTCGTCACATGTAATGCAGGGCCTGGGCGATGCCGTGAGAGTGTGTACACATGCGCTTGTTTGCACAAGCCGGAAGGCCGGTCGCGGCAGTTCCTCATTGTTCTTTGATATTGCAAACGGGCAAAAACGGCTGTTAAGCGTTAAATGATCTTTTTTTTCTTTTTTACCCTGTAAATATACGACAAAATCCGGCCGGTGCGTTTTGTCTGCGGAGAAAATTTATTATATTTGATGTCTTGTAAATTTCAGGTGCAAATGGCGTGGTAGCTCAGATGGTTAGAGCGTCGGATTCATAACCCGGAGGTCGGCGGTTCAATTCCGCCCCACGCTACTCCCTTCTTTCCTCTTGTTTCCCGGCTTCCCTCAAGAAAGGCTCTCAGAGTGCCGGACACGTACGTCTTTACTTTCGCCCGATCACGTGCCGGAATCTCACAAATGCCTCCTGACGTCGCTGAACCGCCGCAAATTGCAAGTGCTGATAACATCCCGCATCCGGGATAAAAAAAAAGCGCTCTGTCCTACCAAAGACAAAGCGCTAGTTTATCATCTACAGACGGCTATTACCCCATTTGCGCTTACAAATTATTGCAGATCAAGACACTGCGCAATCAGGAAAATCCGGTATATGTAATACGTATAATTACGTATATTTTGCGTTCTCCAGTTCAGCGGAGTTACAGGCTAAGGAACAAAGGTGGGGACAATATCCCGGGCTGACTGAAAAGCCGGAGCCGGTCAGCCCTCAATGATGTCATTTTCAAGAGCGAAGCGAACCAGTCCGGCCGTGTTCTTGATTTCAAGCTTGTTCATGACATTCGACCGGTGCGTGTCGACCGTCCTGGGACTTATGTAGAGCATTTCAGATATTTCATGGCTGGTATACCCTTCGGCAATCAGCCTGATCACTTCAAGTTCTCGTCGGGTAAGCTGATGGACTTTATCCTGCGGGGTGGTATCCGGATTCCGGACATTTTTTACGTATCGATCGGTCATGAGCCGTGATATTGACCGGCTGAAGGCCTGATCACCATTGTAGACCGACCGGATGCTTCTGAGCAGCTCATCCCGGTCACTGTTTTTGAGGATGTAACCGCTGGCCCCGGCGTTGAGAACCTGGTTCAGATACTCCTCATTAATATGCATGGTCAGTATCAGTATACGCGCGTCCTTGTCCAGTTCAAGCAGGGAACGGGTTGTCTCTATGCCGTTAAGTTCCGGCATGGAAATATCCAGCATGCAGACATCCGGCTGCACCTTTTTGTATTGATCAATAGCCTCTTTGCCGCTTGCCGCCTCACTGACAACTTCGATGTCGTCGGATGCACCAATAACACTGCAAATTCCGTAGCGTACGATGTCGTGGTCATCGGCAACCAGAACCCTGATTTTTTCCGCAATAGAGTTCATGATGTAATATTGTCTGAAAATAGTGCTCTCATATGATGTACAGGGTCTTGCATGATCAATCCCCGGCCGGAAATTCAATCAGTAATTCTGTACCGGATTTGTTCATGGTGTTAATACTTAGTTTTCCGTTGTGCAGTTCAATACGCTCCTTGATGTTATTCAGTCCGGTGCCTGCCCGGAAATTCTGGCTTTTATGGTAGTTTTTTGGAATACCTTTTCCATTGTCGTTAATGCTGACGAGAATATTGCCGCTTCGTTTGAAAATTTCAATGGTTGCCTCGGTTGCTCCGGAATGTCTGGCTATGTTGTTCAGTGCTTCCTGACAAATTCGATACAACGTGGTTTCCAGTTTGGGATCCAGCCGGGCATCAAAATTGAAATGCTGGAAGATGGTGCTAATACCGGTGGCATCAGAGAACTCTTCGGCCAGCATGCGTAACCCGGGAATAAGTCCGAAATCGTCGAGAATGGATGGACGCAGGCTGTGGGAAATATTCCGGGTCTCCTGAATGGTGGTATCCAGAAGTTTTCTGATCTTGTGCAGTACTGAAAGGGCATTATCATCCCCGTTTTCAATGGCAGACTCAAGCACTTCAAGATTCAGAAAAGCGGCTGTCAGCATTTGTCCGACCCCGTCATGCAACTCCCTTGAAATTTTCCGGCGCTCTTCTTCAATAGTTTCAATTTTTGATGACAGACCCTGGCCCTGATCTTTCGTTTTGGTTGCCGGATGGTAATTCTTCATCTTTTCAGCAGGCAGTTCAGGTGCCGGCAGGTTCTGAAGTACGGGCTGGTTGCGGGTGTTGCTTTTAAAAAGAAGACCGGCAGGTTCAGTAACTTTTATTTGCTTCTTGTCCAGTCGTTTATGTGATGAATCATGATTTTTCATTGCAGAACACAACCTCGCTAATCACCCCTTGTACTTCCTCATAATATTATCAGAATTACCTGAATGTAATGTATTGCAAATTATGAAAAAATGTTAGATGGCAAAAAAAACATGATAGTTTTATTCCCGGCTGCCTGTTTATCAAGAAAGCTTAATACCGGAAACAGCAACTCAATGAAGCGATTGATTTTCAATATTCTTACCTTTTACCTCCTTTGAACGAAAAGACCGAAATGAGCGGCTTCCGGCTGACCGGATTCCGCCGGAATATTTTCAGTAACTTAACGACATGACATTGATCAGAACACATACATGCGGAGAACTGAACCGCGACAATACAGGGGAAACGGCAATTCTGAACGGATGGGTTGACACCCGCCGCGATCTTGGAGGTGTAATTTTCATCGACTTGCGCGACCGGTACGGAAAAACCCAGGTGGTTTTTTCACCCCAGGATGACAAACAGGCTCATCAGCTTGCCGACCAGCTGCGCTCAGAGTATGTGATCGGGGTTGAAGGCAAAGTGAAAGAAAGGGATCCGGAAAACGTCAACCCGAATATGTCGACCGGGCAGATAGAACTCCGGGTTACCAGTCTTCAGATCTACTCCAAAGCAGACACACCGCCATTTGAAATTGTTGACGACGTAAAAACCAATGAAGATCTGCGCCTGAAGCACCGCTATCTGGATCTTCGCCGGCCGGTAATGCAGAGAAATATGCTTCTTCGTTCGGCCATTTACCGGCAGACCAGAGACTATTTCCACAAACATGATTTTGCCGAGGTTGAGACACCGTTTCTGATGAGAAGCACTCCGGAAGGCGCGCGTGACTATCTGGTGCCCAGCCGCGTCAACCCCGGTAAATTCTATGCCCTTCCCCAGAGTCCCCAGACATACAAGCAGATTCTGATGGTTTCGGGAATGGATCGCTACTTCCAGATTGTCAAGTGTTTCCGCGATGAAGACCTCAGAGCCGACCGGCAGCCGGAGTTCACCCAGATCGACGTGGAAATGTCGTTTGTGGATGAAGAGGGAATCTACAGCATGGGCGAGGGGCTCATGCAAAGCATTCTGAGCGGAGTCATGGGTGCCGACGTAGAAGCACCGTTTCCCAGAATGACCTACGAAGAGGCAATGAAAACCTACGGAACCGACAAGCCGGATACACGCTTCGACATGAAATTTGTCGATTTTTCGGAAATCGTCCGCTTTTCTGAGTTCCGCGTCTTTTCCAAAACCGTCGCCGAGGGCGGCGCTGTCATCGGTTTTGTTGTGCCGGGCAAAGGGGATCTCGGACGGGGCGTTCTGGACCGGCTCACCAAACGCACCCGTGACGAAATCGGGGCAGGCGGACTCATCTACATCAAAAATAATGAAGAAGAGGTTTATTCCAGCGTCAGTAAATTTGTATCCGATGAGATGACCGCAGATATGGTCAGCCACAGCGGCGCGGACAAGGGTGATCTCATTCTTATTCTTGCCGGACCCACGAAGACGGTGTACAAACAGCTTGGCGACCTTCGTCTGATGATAGCAGAGGAGTATGATATGATCGACACATCCCGGTATCGCCTTCTTTGGGTGACCGATTTCCCGCTGCTCGAATACGATGAGGAGGACGGACGGTATTATGCCATGCACCATCCGTTTACCTCGCCTCACCAGGACGATATGGACAAGCTCGAGTCGGACCCTTCAAAAGTGCGGGCGCGTGCATACGATCTCGTCATGAACGGAAGCGAAATCGGAGGCGGATCGATTCGTATCCACAATTCGGAAGTGCAGTCGCGGATGTTCAAGGCACTCGGCATCGGCCCGGAAGAAGCACAGCAAAAATTCGGTTTTCTGCTGGATGCGTTCCGGTACGGCGCTCCTCCGCACGGCGGCATCGCCCTTGGTCTGGACCGGGTAGCCATGCTGCTCGCCGGAGCAAAAAGCCTGAGAGAAGTCATCGCATTCCCGAAAAATCAGCGGGCAGTCAGCCTGATGGACAATTGTCCGGATGTTGTTGACGAAGGCCAGCTTGAGGAGCTGCACATTCGGCTTGCTCCCGGCACAGGTGACCGGTAAGAGTCCGGTTACCTGTTTTCGAGAATATTCTTGTATTTGACTCCGGATTTGTACACCCGGTTGATACCGTTGAATGCGGCAATCCTGTATGCCTCCGAGTAGGTCGGGTAATTGTGAACGGTATCCAGAAAATACCTGACGCTGCCCTGGAACCGGATGACCGCCTGACCGATGTGTATCAGGTCGCAGGCCCCTTCCCCCACGATATGAACGCCCAGCAGACGAAGGGTTTTCGTGTCAAATACGAGCTTGAACATTCCCCGCTGGTTTTTTGCAATATTCGCCTTGGTTAGGTTGCGGTAATATGCCCGCCCGATCGTAACATCATGGTCCTGCTGGCGAGCTTCCGCTTCAGTCAGGCCGATACTGGCTATTTCGGGTATGCTGTATATGCCATACGGAATGACACTTTCGATCTCGAGGCTTGAGGCTTCAAACATGTTGCAGGACGCTATTCTTCCCTGTGAAAAGGATGCCGAAGCCAGTCCGGGATAACCGATGACATCGCCCGCGGCAAAAATGGAGGGTACGTTGGTGCGGTAATTCTGATCGACATTTACAAAGCCCTTTTCATCAGTTTCAATTCCGACATCCTCAAGCCCGATGTTCGCCGAATTGGGTATGCGTTCACCGAAATAGAGTACCTGCTCGGTCTCTACGACATGCATCTTGCCGGTATCCTTCTCTTCAAACTTTACTTCGGTGCAGTTTCTCAGCGGGTTTTCGCCGACCTGCAACACCCGCGTGCGGTTAAAGATATTGATCCTGAAATCTTCGAGGATGCCGGCAAATTCGTTCTTCACTTCACGGTCCAGAAATACAAGGTAGTCATCCTGGCCGTTGAGAATGGTAACCCTGGTTCCCAAAGCGGAAAAAATGGTGGCAAACTCGATGGCCTGCACGTTGGTGCCTACAATGACCAGCCGTTTCGGGATGTAGTGGATATCCAGAATAGAGCGGTTGTCCAGAACCCTGGAATGGTCCACATGAAACTCTTCAGGCTGTGTTGAACGGGCACCGGTCGACACAAGGATATAGTCTGCGGTGCAGGTCTTTACCGTTCCGTCTTCACTTTTTATCTCTACCGTGTGCGGATCAATGATCCGGCCGAAACCCAGTGCGGTATCAACCTCGTTCTTTATCAGATTATCCTTGATCTCGCTGTTTTCGGAAGCCAGTACGCGGTCCTTGTATTTCAGTACATCGCGCATGCGGAATTGCTCATAGGGCTTTTTTTCGTCCGCATCGCCAAACTGGGCATTGTATTTGTAAATGTTGGTGGCGGTTTCCCGCAAAGCCTTGCTCGGTACTGTGCCGGCGTTTATCCATGCACCCCCCAGGTATTCCTCATTGGATTCTACAATCAGGGCCTTCTTGTCGAACTTGGCCGTCTGCATGGCACACGAGAAGCCGGAGGGTCCGCTTCCCAGAATGATGACATCATAATCTTTGCTCATAAGTAATAAGCCGTTTGTTCCGGATATCTGTTTCTGTCACTAAAGATAGCAGTTAAAACAGTTTTCAACAGAGAAATTATTTGGAGTGTGATGCTGTTACATAGATACGTAACTGTGAAAGAAACGCAAGATACTTACTACCAATAAAATAAAGAGGTAAATATATGGCTTTTACACTTCCTGATCTTCCTTATGCCTATGATGCGCTGGAGCCGCATATAGACGCTAAAACCATGGAAATTCATCACAGCAAACACCATCAGACCTATGTGACCAAGGCAAATGACGCTCTCAAGGGGCATCCCATGGCTGACCGTCCGGTAGAAGAAGTGTTGAAAAATATTGATAGTATCGGAGCTGACATCAAACAGGCCGTGATCAACAACGCGGGCGGACATGCCAACCATTCGCTGTTCTGGCAGATACTGAGCCCCAACGGCGGCGGCCAGCCAAAAGGCTCTGTGGCCGATGCCATCAACAGCACATTCGGCTCTTTTGATGATTTCAAAGAGAAATTTACCAACGCCGGACTCACACGGTTCGGTTCCGGCTGGGCGTGGCTCGTTGTGAACAGGAACGGAAAAATTGAGGTCAAATCAACGCTGAATCAGGACAGCCCTCTGATGGACGGCCAGCTTCCCATACTGGGACTGGATGTCTGGGAGCATGCATACTACCTGAAATATCAGAACCGCCGTCCCGACTACATTGCCGCGTTCTGGAATGTAGTGAACTGGGATAAAGTTGAGGAAAATTTCCGCAACGCAACATCCTGATAACTCACACTGTCTGTATCCGTTCAGGATGAGGCAAATGCGATTGGCAGAAGCACAATGAGCCTCGGCTGTGTGGATAACTCTTTTAAAAACCCGGTCAGGTGGATTGATCAGTTCCGCCGCCGGGTTTCTTGTATCCGGCTCACGGTTCTGAGAGTTCCAGTTTCACCCATTTTTCAAGGGGTTCTCCCATGCGCCGCATCAACTGGTTGATGCGCTCCTGCTGGCGGTCTTCAGAATCGGAATCGGTCCGGCCGCTTGCCGTTTCACTGCTGATCAAAGGTGCAGAGCTCCCTTCTCTCATATCATGAAGCCTGACCGGGTCAATCTCAAATCCGACATCAACGGTCTGACCGGGTTTGATATCGGGTGAAAACTGGCTAGTTGACCGGGTTTGAAGCGGGATGGTAAATGAAATTCTGCCGTTTCTGCCCTCTTCATCAAAATGAACGAGCAGGTTCTGGGCCTCCAGCTGATTCAATGGCAGTGAAAATGGCTGGATATTGTCACGGCGTGACCGGCGCTGCACCAGGAGGGCATTGCGCTTTCCGGACCGCTCCGCTGATTCAAGAATACTCTGATTTTGCGGCATATTACCCCAGTTGGGTTCTTCCAGATATCCTTTTTGAGCGCCGGGATAGCTGCGCAGCTCATAAAAAATTCCTGTAGGATAGGTGACTCCGAAAGATCGTTTGACGGCATCCTCACCGTCAATATACAAGGTGAATCCGAACTCCCTGGCATTGTCAAAAGCGCGTGAGCTGACAAAATCCACCATCAGATAAAGATACTCCTCATCATTAGCTGCAAAAACGGCAATCTCATCCAGCGACTGCCGCTCAACAGTATCCATCTTTGACTCAAGATTGGCTGAACGTGATGCGGATGATTCATCAGCACTGAACTGACTGACCAGTTTCGGTGTTGATGAGCAAGACTGTATGACAAATAATAAGATGGCTGTAAAGGCAAGTCGTTGAAGTGTCATCGTAATAAGTTGTGAAAAAATAAAGCTTTGGTGTGTGCCGTTGCTGTATTGAAACGTTCTTCTCTGCGGGTACGGCATTCACATATGATTACGTAAAAATACAACCCGGTTACATTTAACGAAAAAAAGAATACATTATGCAATTTGGATATGGAATGGGACCTGATACGTCCTGGATGCGAAAAGAACTTACCGATTTGGGTGTGCAAGAACTGAAAGCGCCTGAGGATGTTGACAACGTATTCGGCTCGCCCGAAGGAACCATGCTGCTTGTGATTAACTCTGTCTGCGGCTGTGCCGCCGGAAATGCACGGCCCGGTCTCAAACTTGCCATGGAGCACCCCAAAAAACCGGATTCTGTCTACACGGTTTTTGCCGGACAGGACAAGGATGCCACTGCTCGCGCCAGAGAGTACTTCAGCGAATTTCCGCCATCATCTCCTGCCTTTGCCTTTTTTGTTGACGGGGAAATCAAGGCGATGATCCCCAGACACCGTATCGAAGGCAGAACAGCCCAGGAGGTTTCCGATGATCTGGTGATGATTTTCGATTCGTTCTGCAAGCAGGAAGCTTGAGACTCCTGAAGCTGAGTTGCGGGTCTTTTGCTTTGCAAATCACCCGGTCTGCTCGCGGTTTCTTACGCTTCTTCTGCCCGGCCTGCCCACCAGTTCATAATCCGGTCCCTTGCCGGCCGGGTCCGGACATTGGCTTCGAGCTGCATCAGCATACGGTAGAGACCGACATGCGCACGGGTGACGTATATAAAATGATGTGTTCCCCGCGGCTCGGGCTGTGATGTTGCTTCCTTGATCAGCGATTTGTACTTACCGCTGAACGCTTCATCGCCGAAGTCAAAGGTATCCCTGGTGTAGGGCATCACAACCAGGTCACCGAAGGACCGGCACAGTTCAAAAAAGTATTTTTCGTACTCGCGGTCAGCGGAATCTTCCCGCACCAGTCCAAGCCGGGCATACAGAGGCCACAGTGTCTCCTCATCATTTTCAAGATGAGCGGGCAGAAGCCGCACATAATCATGGAAAAAGTCCGGCGGACAAACCTTGACGCATCCGAAGTCAAGCACTCCGAGACGGCCGTCACCGGTAAGCATGAAATTGCCGGGATGGGCATCGGCATGCAGAGTCCGTGAGTCATTGATCTGGATATTGAAAAAATCCCACAGCAGCTGGCCGTACCGGTCCTTTTCCTCTTGCCCCGGATTTTTTTCCAGAAACTCGCCAAGGTGCCGGCCGGTTACCCGTGTCATGGTAAGCACATGCGCCGTAGAGTATTCTTCAACATACTCGGGAATTTCAAATTCGTTTCCGTGATAACGTTCTCTGAAGGCGGCAATCTGTTGTCCTTCATGCCGGTAGTCGGTTTCCTCCATCATCCGCTCCTGAACCTCGGCAAAATAGTCATCGGTGCGGCTGCTGCTCACCATACGTTTGAATACCATTTTCGCCATACTCAGGTCTGACCCGATACTGGCCCTGATATCCGGATACTGCACCTTCACCATGACATCACGTCCGTCGTGAAGCCGCGCCCGGTGAACCTGCCCGATGGAGGCCGCCGCCGAGGCATCAGCCTCAAAGGAAGCGAACAGAGTCTCGGGGTATTCACCAAGCTCTTTTTTTATGACCTGCCGGACAACTGACTTGCTGATCGGCGGGACCCGGTATTGCGCCTGAGCCATGATATCGGCAAACTCATCAGGCAGGATCCCGTGGTCGAGACTCAGTGTCTGGGCAAGTTTCAGAGCTGTTCCCCGAAGCTGAGAGAATTCTTCATAAAGATAGGTGGCATTTGCAGTGTGCATTTTCTTTTTGGCTTCCTCAGCCGCACCATTGCGTGTAAGCGAATGTTTGAAATGATGCATCGCATAGTTCTTGCCCACCCGGAAACCGGTCCGGGCAATGCGGGCACTGCGTTCAAGCCGTGATGAAGGGAATTTGCTCATTATATATATGGTGATATTGTTTCGGGATGCGGACGAGCCGCGACTGCTTCCTGCATGTGCGTCTGCGTCAAAACGGTAGCCGGAAGATTCTTCTGGCAAGCTTTGCCGGGGTAAACGCTGAAAACAGGCCATTATTGATGATATACTTGCCCAGATCTGCTGCCTTGTCGACAACGCCGTTGTAGAGTATCTCGTTCAGCAGCGAAGTGGTTTTTTCCATAAGAGCCATCACCTGATCTTCTGACCCCGGATTCTCCAGCCAGTAGCCAATCATGTGAAGATATTCGCGGCTCCAGAACATGTAAACCGGTCCGGTCAGCAGCAACTGGTTGGACAATGCCACGCGGCCGTCTTTTTCAGTAAACTCGCGGAAAAGAAGCTCAACCTCTTTTTCAAATCTGGTTGCAGTGAACCGCTCAAGTATAAACGGATGATAGGTGCTGCGTATCAGGTTTTCATGATCACGCATCATATCCATCGATGCCAGGCAGAAATTGCTCAGTTTTTCACCAACCGTATACTCATGCAGGTCGGGAATCTGCGCTGCCATCAGGCGGTACTCATCGACGATGCGGCAGTAAAACGCATCAATCCACTCATCCACATCATCAAAATTGCGATGAACTTTATCAGGCGGCGTTTCCGTGATACGGGCCAGTTCATCCAGGTCAAGTCTGGTGTAATCTCTCGGACCGGCCAGGATGAGTTTGTCGGTTAATTCCAGCCGTTCGTCTTCGGCTGCCGGCGGAGCCGGGCCATTGCCGGAATGTGATCTGGATGCAGCAGGAGAATCCATCATATGGTGAATGATTTGAGCCGCTAACTCTGTTGTCAGTTTATCCTGACATTAAAACGGCGTTTTCAAACAAATGATTCCGCCAGCAGTAACGCTCCGGCTGAGGGTGTCATCTTACTGAATCTCGAAATATGAACCAGTCTGGTCCTATCGAAAACAAAAATCCGGTTCCGGGATACCGGCGCGATGCCCTGTTTCTGGGTCTTTGCGCTATTTTTCTGACAGCCCTGGTGATGGGCAACATCATTGGCACCACGAAATTTATACAGCTGCTTTCGCTCGACCTGCCCGGCTGGATGCTGCCTTTGGTTCCGGTGCAGGTGCGGGACGGCAGCACGTACAGCATGGTCATTCCCGTCGGATTGCTGGCATTTCCTTTCACCTTTTTTGCAACCGATCTGATTTCAGAGCTTTTCGGGCGAAAAAAAGCGCAAATGCTGGTTTTGACCGGCTTCGTGATGAACCTTTTCATGCTCGGGATCATGACGGCAAACTACTACCTGCCCGATGCCCCGGGTGTCAGCGCAGGTACCACTCTGTTTGACGGCGTCTACGGTTTCATGGTGGCCAACACCATCGGAAGCATGATCGCCTATCTTGTTGCACAGACAGTTGATGTGCAGCTGTTCCATTTCTGGAAACGGTTTACCAAAGGCCGGCATTTGTGGCTCAGGAACAACGGATCTACCATGGTGAGCCAGCTCGTCGATTCAACTGCCATTCTGAGCCTGCTTTACTTTACAGGCAACCTGGGGGATGAGGTCACGGGCCTCGCCGCACTGATCATACTCATTCTCAACTCCTATGTCTTCAAGTTTTTATCGGCACTTTTTGATACACCTGTTATCTATGCGGCTGTTTACAAGCTGAGAAATTATTACGAAGATCCCGAAGGATACGAACTTCCCCGCCGGGCGGATGCTGCGGCCGACGGGTGACCGGACAATTGGCTGCGGTGCCGGATCCGGAACAAGCTGGTACGGTGGGTCAGGCAGCCGGGCCGCGTAGCCGGCCGGATTTGTCCCAAAAACGGCATTGAATCATTGCAGCGAAAACCCTATTGTTGGTCTGACGAAATTTCGGTGTAACAAACAGAAAAGGATATTATATGACCAACGCATTCTGGAGGGAAGTGCTCGATCATCTTCCCGGTTTTTTCATGATTTTCAGGGTGGATGATAAAGAAGATGCCCATCTCATTTTTGTCAATTCCCGCGTGCAGCAAATTCTCGGGTACAAGCCTGAGGAGTTTGTTCTGGCATCTGAGTCCAGTAGTTCCCCCGTGTCGTCGGAAATTGGTGATCTGGTCGAGAAAATTGCCGAACTGAGCCGTAACGACGGCGGACAGGGCGAACCGATATGTCGCTTTCATTCAAAGCGTGCCGCCGAATATTCGTTCTATTTTGATTTCAGGATATTCAGTGTCAAGTCCGGTCCGCTTCCTTTCATCGCGGTGTCACTGACTCCGGAGAGCGAGCATCGCGAAGGATCCGGCGAACGTGCGGCAGCCGGACCGCCGGCGCAGGCAGAGCCGCTCTTTGCAGCGGAATCGCCTCTGATGAAGGCATTGATGCAGAAAGTGGATATGCTGGCCGATCAATATGTGCACATCCTGTTTCGCGGTGATGCAGGTACGGGCAAGCGGACGCTGGCCCGTCAGGTCCAGCAGACCGCACAGCTGGCAGGAGCGTATTGTGAGGAGTGGGACCTGACGGCGATGCCGGTTAAAGAGCAGGGCCGCTGTGTTGCGGAGTTTGCCGCCGGGCAGGAGAGCGGCGCCGCAACGGATGCCGGCCAGCCGGTCTCCCTGCTGATTGTCGGAATGGACAAGTTGACGACGGATGCGCAGAAAGTGCTGCTGGAGTGGCTTAAGGGGTGTCTCGGAGCGGGCAGGAAGGTACGGGTGCTGGCCACGAGCAGGGTTTCGCTGGAGGAGCGGATGACAAGCGGCAAATTGCTGCCTGAGCTCTATTACCTACTGGGATTTGATACCGTACTGCTTCCGCCCCTGTCCCAGCGTCCGGAGGATGTCCGTTACATGGTCACCAACTGGATTCCGTCTGCAGCCCGTGCCCTGGGAATGGAGCCGCCTGCCGTTACAGATGAGGTCATGGAGCAAATGCTGAATCATCACTGGCCGGAAAACTTCCATGAACTCTACCGGGTGATGCGCCGGTCTTTGCCGGCATCGGAAAAAGGCATCCTCCGCTTGTCCATGGAGACCCCGAAACCAGCGGGCAGAGATATGCCGACAGGCCGGCTGCCTGATGAGCTGCAGCAAATAGTATCGTTCGACGAGATGAACCGCCGTTACCTTGAAATGGTACTCGAAAAAACCGAAGGAAAGATATACGGGAAGGATGGGGCCGCCCGTTTATTGGGTATGAAGCCCACCACACTTCAGAGCAAGCTGAAGAAGCTCGGAGTGCGCTGATTTGTATAAATAGATATTGACAAGGTCAGCGGGGTGGTGGTATATTGTGAGTTCCGCCGGCTGAGCAGGAAGGGAAGCGGGCGGGCGTTGTCGGTTTTTTTTCGAAAGGAGTTGACAACGG